>NZ_JAUBPI010000034.1:0-66368 GCF_036700645.1 Microcoleus sp. S36b_A4
TGATCGCTGGTATTTATAATTATGAACTTTTTTTGAAGACAAACTAGCGCTCGTCTGAGACTTTCGCAAGAGGTCTACTGAGTCCCGTTGTTTGACTGATAGTTGCATCATCCAGGCGATCGAGCAATTGCCGCGCGATCGCATTTTAGTAGCGCTCGCGCGGCGGTATGATATTCCTTACGTTGAAACGATTTGGTAGTTGCGGGCGATCGCACTTGGGTTTTCTGGTTAGGGCGATCGCACTTCCCACACCACAATCTATTCTGGTTTTATCCAACCTTTAACGATCGCCTTCCCGACATTGACATAGGGATTGTCTAAAAACTCTTCGATCGCAGCTTCACCACCAGCTTGCAACGCACCAACCACGCGACGCTTGAAACCGGGGGTAGTTTCATCGTTAAAGTAAACAATTTTTTCAGCCTCAGTAGCGGTAGGATTAGTTTTCTCTAACTGTTTGAGCAATTGTTGAATTTCTTCTGCTGCATCAGAAAGAGTTTGTTTCTGTTGTGATTGTTGCACAAAATTGTTGTTGTCGGAGCTGGCATTCTCACCCATAGCCCCAGCCTGACCATAGTTATTATAGTGGGAAGTTTCTGACATTGATTTACTCTCTGATACGGGTTTATACTTTACATCTCCAGTGACGTTTCCTTGAACCCAAATGCCATCGAAACTACCGTTATTCATTCCTACATATTTCGGTTCCATAACTGATACCATCCTCATAATTACTGATTGGGATTTTTAGTCTGATGTTCATTCAGTTAATCATCAGAACCGAACAAGGCATTTCCACCGACATCTCCCTGTATCCAGTTACCTTTAACCTGACCGTTGTTGATAGATATCTGGTAAATTGCATCTTTTTCTTTCTCAATAAACTCATAGATTGCTCCAATAGCCAATTTGAGGTTTGGCTTATCGGTTGTAGTAAAAAGCTTTTTATCGCCAGAATTTAGAGTTAGTAATAAACCTTAGTGTTTTGGCTTAGTAAAGTTCCAAATCGCACCTCCAATCGCAGCCAAACTTAAGGCCAAACCTATTCCACTGTTTGCAAGACCAGCAATTGAACCCATTAAAAGAAGAGCAACTATAATTCCCCAAGGAATCGTTCCTATCTCTACCTCTCCTTCACTAAAATCTGTAATATTGTGAGTCTGGTAAACATTGTGTGAGAAACGAACTGTTTTTTTAGTTATGGTAATAACTTTATTCCTCTCTAAAGTGATGTTCTGATTACTTCCCAAGGGGTTTGCTGTTGCCATTCATTATACCTATAAAATTGATGGTTGAGACTATGTGAAGACACCCTTTTTAGCTCAAAGGCGCAACTATGCACCTGTCAATAGACACTCTAGTAAGATGCTTGTGTCCGGTTGATCCATGCTAGACCGATCGCCCAAAAATTGTCCATAAAAAAAAGTTGGAAAAAGTGGGAACTTCCTAAAATTCGGATGCGCTGCCCCAAAAGTTGCAAAAAGTTGGAAAAAGTTTGCTATAGTAACTAAAATTATCTCACCATCCAACCTATGGACAGTCCTCAGATATTGCAATTTGTCGATGAAGCTGTCTGCGCCACGACAGGCAAACATCTAAACAACTTGCAGCGCAAAATTATCACGGGAATACTGAATCGTAAAAAGTATACTGATGTTGCAGAAACTTATGGTTATAGTTCCCAGCACGTTAAAAAGGCTAGTCACGAGCTTTTGCAAATGTTATCTGAGGTGTTTGGCGAACCCGTTAAGAAAAGTAATCTTGAATCCGTTATAGAAAGACAGATAAATCAGAATATAAATCTGGGCAAAAATAATAATTTTCAAAATAACAGAATTAGCTACGTCAATAATTGCCCTAATCCCTCTACTTCTACCCCAGATGAAACTCAGCCGGAAAATCCCGACTTGCAGGAGGAAACCATAAATCAAACTAAGATTGAAACAATTGATAAATTACGGCAGTTTGGCTTGAGCGACGAGCAAATTGCAGAAGCGCTAGATATACCTTTAGAGCAGGTTAAACAGGTGAACTTGGACGAGTAAAGTCTGCTACAGTAATGAAAAGGTAAGTTGTGAAAATAAATTAGGAGAATTAATTGAAAATAAAAATTATTATTCACGAAGCAGAAGAAGGCGGATACTGGGCAGAAGTTCCTGCTATTCCTGGCTGTGCAACTGAGGGAGAAACTTTTGAGGAATTGCTGCAAAACCTCTATGAAGCGATCGAAGGTTGCCTTGTTGAAGTAAGATAAAATATCCCCAGATTTTTTCAGCTATGAACACAAAACTCATTGAATCCTTAGTACAAATCATCCAGACACTCTCAGAAGAGGAGCAATTGCTAATCAAAGCAAAACTATTTAATAACATCCCCTATCCTTCTACTGTGGAAATAACCCAGTTAGCCCAAAGCGGAGGAGTATTTCAATTCCTGCACGACGAACCTGATATTTACACCCTTGAAGATGGAGAGCCAATTTAGTGAAGCTAAAAAAAGGAGATATTGTTTTAGCTGAATTTCCCTTTACAGATTTGAGTCAGAAAAAGTTACGTCCGGCTTTAGTGCTGTGGGCAAGTTCAACCATAGATGAAATTACGCTCTGCTTCATTTCTTCGCAAAATGTCACTAGCCTAAGTTTAGATGAATTTGCTTTAAATGCTTCAGATCCCGAATTTTCCAGCACGGGATTAAAAGTATCTTCTAAAGTTAGAGTGACTCGGATTGTCAGTCTTGAACAGAGATTAATACTGAGACGATTGGGCAAGTTAGGAAGTCAGCAAATGCAGGAATTGAATGCAACTATCATACAAGCATTTCAATTAGTATAGCCTTGTTTACTCTCGCGTACTTGGCGGAAACGATCGCAAATCTCTGCAATAAAGGTTTCGCCGTCAATCGGGGGAGTATGTTCGGACATGGCAACAGCAGCATCTATCTTAACTCGTACAGAATCTATCCGCTGGCGATCGGCGCGATCGTACTCATCTAACAATCGCAAAGCAACTTCACAACACAAACTAGAATCATCGTGCAAACTCATAGGCAATATTCATGATGCGGCCGCGCCAGTAGGGCAATAGCGAGCCATCAGGCAGTTGCCACGCCACCTCACCGGAGAGCGGAATCCGCATACCGTCTCGCAATTCGTAGTCCCAGAAACGGCCCTGCCAGGGCGCAAACACCAGTCCCCCGTTAACTGTACGGGCGCGGGCCTCGGCGCGGACAGTGGCGATTAGCCCTGCTTCATCAAAGCGGAAATCCAGGGAAACAGCGGTATCGCCATCCTGTAGCGTTGCTCTGGCCGAAGAATTGTCGATCGCCTCCCAGCGAACACCCTGACTCGGCAGCAGTCTCGTCGGATACCAAGCAGCCTCCGCGAAAAAGCGCATCAGTTCCCCTTGTGCCGCTTCTGGAGTGCCGCGGATATCCGCCAGAGTCACCAGGCCCAGCAGCGCCGCATGGAGGATGCCTTCGCCAGAAATGTAGGCATCATGAACAAACGCATTGATACCGGGCATCATGGCAATTCGCCCATCCCAGTCAAAGCCAGGGCGCTGAGTAATTACCAGTTGAGTTGAGGTGAAGGCGCTCCATTTTTCTGCGGTTTCGCTCATGTTAAACGTGCCTTCGTGGGAAACCCGCGCTGCTGCAATTAGCGGTTGTCCATCCTTCAGCACCGCGCGAAAGTAGCGCTGCACGGGCTGGGGTAAATCGGCGATTTCCCGCGCATCAAATGTGAGAGGTTTAATCGGCAAGCGTGCAGCTTCCAGATTCGCTCGCAGTTCCTTGGTACCCAGATGCCAGCGGTATGCTCCAAGGGCGATCGCCCCAACAATGCCAACTACAAGCGCCAGGATGATTAGTACGATCGCCGATCGCCACATAGTGATTCCTCTTGGTAAGTAAAAACGAGTTAATCAAGGGCGAGTCTTAAACCCATCGACCCACTACAACTCTCACCGTTCCATCTGCCAAAGTTTCCTCTTCTTCAACATGAAAACCCTCAGACTGCACCGCCGCCATCAAACTTTTGCGCGCGTATTTTTGACTAATTGAATTGACAAATTCCTGCTGATTAATTCGAGCGCCCCAAAAATCCGCCACCAATTCGTAATCCTCTTCGCTGCGGCGAAAACCCAAATCGTAACCATTGGATTGCCGAATCACGTACTCGGCATTAGTTTTGTCACCGCGATAACCCCGTACCTGCACATTGCACTCTACTTGATAACCCAACTCTTCCAACACTTGATGTAGCAGTTCGCCGTTCTTGATCTGAACCTTGATCGTTGTGAAGTGTGACATATCACTTTCGGATTTGTGTGTGAAACGCTGATTTGATTATAATACTATAAAGTGCAACAGTCAATAAGTTATAAGTTGCGAGCTTAAACGAGGTTTTAGCGTCACCGAAAGCAGCCCGGTTACAAGACCCCGGCTTCATATGTGCAGAAAATTACCACAGAGTATCCGATAACAATTGCCCCGATTTATCCGTGCGTGAGTTCGCTTTTTTTACTAATCCAATTCTTCAATCCAAAATCTAAAATCTAAAATCTAAAATCGTATGATGCCCGACAATCCTAACCAACCCAGAGAATATGATGCCGTCCTCGGCGGTCAAAGTCAAATCCCGATCGCCGGTGCAGTTTTGGGAGGCATCGCCGGGGTCAAGCAGCGCTTCAACAGTCCTAGTATCGAGGCTCGGATTGCCGCTGTTAAAGATGCTCCTAAATACGGAGGCGCTGGTTTAAATTTAGCAATTGAGGCGCTGCTTGACCCCGCACCAGAAGTGCAGCGAGTTGCTTATTTAATTTTGCGATCGAGGACAGAACCTCTAGTGCGCCAAGCTTTAAAAGACTTCGTGCCTTACAAGCTTTTTGACTGTATCCGCACTGTCAAAACTGGGACAAATGTTGCGATTAGTCCCGGAGGCGATCGCACGGCGAGTTTGCACGGGAAAATAATTAGAATTTGCGATGTTGATACAGGAGAAATACTCTATACTGTTGACAAGTATCCCCGCGCTCAAGAAACTTTTATCCTTTGCCAAGAAAGCGAAGTTTTTGTGAGGAGTAGAAATACTCCGAAACACCGTGCGCTCGAAATTTGGCAGGGAGGAGAATTGCAGCATACTTCCCTCGGACATGAAGCGGAAATTAGCGCAATTGCCGTCAGTCCCGACAGTCAAGTTATCGCCAGCGGTTCGGCAGATACTACTATCAAAATTTGGAATTTAGAAACGGGAAAGTTAATCTGTACTTTTGGCAATCTTTTAACTTGGGGAGCTCATAAAGCAGGAATTGTTAGTATTGCTTTTAGCCCGATCGCACAAACTCTCGCTAGCAGCAGTTCTGACGGTACAATTAAACTGTGGAACCTCCGCAGCAGAGAATGCTTCCAAACAATTAAGGGTTATGCGAATTGTCTGGCTTTGGGTCCAGACGGGCAGACTTTGGCTACTGGCGGCTGGGACAGAAACATTCAACTGCGCCAGCTATCGAATCCAGATAGTTCAATCACATTGGCAGGGCATTTTAACTCGATAAATGCGATCGCCTTTAGCCCAGACGGACTCACTGTTGTCAGTGCTAGCGCGGATGGTAATATCAAATTTTGGAATGCCAGTAGCGGCGACAACTTTTACACTCTCAGCGGACATCAAAGCTCTGTTACTTGTCTTACTTTTAGCACGGATGGTGAAACTATTATCAGTGGTAGTATAGACAAAACTGTCAAAATTTGGGGAGTTATACCATTTTAGATTGTAGATTTTAGATTTTAGATTGAAGAATAGGGAATGACTGCTCGGCTATAGGTTTGGAGCTTGCCTAAAGTTGCAATTTAATTGAGGGCTATTAATTGAATTTTCGCGAATACCCGACTAAAACAATATTGTTCCGATGCAAACCCAAAGGATATTATTCTTATATTTTTTATCACTCAACCCGATCTTTTTTCGTATAAACCCGGTTTCGCAAGGCAAGCCTGCGTCCAGGACTATTCTCATAAAACTCGCTCGGACGGACTTCCTAACTACAAACACCTGTTATGACTGGTAATTGACCGGACATGATATCAAGAGTGCGTCCTGGACTGTTTAATATTTCAATTTTCCCGATTCCCTCTTCCTCGGTGCGTGAATCTACGCAAACAAATATAATAAATTTACAATCCCAGTTCTTGTGCAAGCCGAAGATTGCGAAAATTCTTTTTTCACTAATACAAATTGTTACCGTAAAAATACCGAGTGGCAGGCATTATTCAGCTTATTATCAATTTGTGAACCGTCGCCATAAATCCTAAGTTAGCCGCAATTTCTGAATCCTTTAAAGTAGCTTTAATATATCGCATCTTGGTCGGATGAGTATTCCTGCTAATTGTAATATTTGACTTAAAAAGTTTATGCTTAAAAGATAGGCTAGGGTTAAATATACAGTGCGCCCTAGAGTAACCATGTCACACTGCAACCAATCCATCTGTCGTTCCCGCAATTTCGCAGAAATGTGCGATACTGCTGCCAGTTGGCAGCAAAAAGCCGATCGACTAACGGTAGAACTAAACACCACCCAGGATCTGCTTCACGCAGAAATCGATCGGCTTAAACAAGCCAACGAAACCCTTCACACCGCTGTCAGTTGTGCCCCAATTTTCCTGTGGGCAACAGACAGAGAAGGCAAGTTAACCCTTGCAGCAGGGAAAGAATTAGAAAATTTGGGACTCAAACCAGGTGCAACTGTCGGGCGATCGATTTTTGAAGTTTACAGCAGCCAACCAGATATCTTAGAAAATATTGCCGAGGTACTAGCAGGAAACGATCGTACTTGGAACATCCGAGAGAGGCATTTTATTCACGAAATTCGATCGGCAGCCCTGCGAGATGGAAACGGCGAAGTTGTCGGCGCAGTTGGTGTTTCTACTGAAATTACCGAGCGCGAGCACTCCATCGCTACTCTGGAAACGGCAAATCAAGAATTAGAAGAGAGACTTCAGCAGCAGACGGCAGTCTTCAATGCAGCACTTGCCGAAAGCGAAAAAAAGTACCGCAACCTCGTAGAAACCTCCCAAGAATTGATTTGGTCGATCGATATTGAAGGCCTCTTGACTTTTGTCAATTCCGCCGCCAAACGCATCTACGGTTACGAACCGCCAGAAATGATCGGACGCCGCTTCACCGATTTTTTAGTTTCCGATCAAGAAAGTAGACCAAGAGAAATATTTGCCCAACTTTTAGCGAGAACCAAACTTCAGCCACAAACAGCTAATTCTCCTTACGAAACAGTACACATTCGCAAAGACGGTACTCCCGTCCACCTGCGCGTCAACAGCATCGTCAACCAAGCTGAAAACGGCGCTATTTTAGGCTTGTGCGGAACGGCAACAGATATTAGCGATCACAAGCGATCGGAAGAAGCACTCCAAGAAGCTACAGACCAACTTCGCGCCGTTTTGGATGCCGTACCCGGACTGATTTCTTGGATCAGTTCAGATTTGCGGTATATCGGAGTCAACCAGCACCTAGCAACCTCATTCAACCTGTCTCCTGAAAGCTTTGTCGGTCAAGAAATCAACTTTCTCGACAAAGGCTCGACTTTCGGAGAACTGATCAGAAAATTTTTTGCCAGTTCATCTCAGCAAACCTGTCAAGAAATAGACATTGAAATTAACGGTTTCGTCCGAAACTATTTGATAGTCGCTCAGAAATATCATCAGGGAACCGCAGCAGTTTCCGTAGGAATAGACATTACCGACCGCAAGCGTGCGGAAGCTATCAAAAACCAATTGATCTGCTCGTTGCAAGAATCAGAACACAAATTTCGCAGCCTTTATGAAGCCACCAGCGACGCAGTAATGTTGCTTGACGAAAAGGAGTTTTTTGACTGCAACCTCGCTACTTTAAAAATATTTGGCTGTAGCAGCACAAAACAATTTTACGGCAAAAAACTGAGCGACTTTTCCCCACAATTTCAGCCTAGTGGACAAGACTCATCCAGTCTAGCAATACAGAGAATATCGACAGCAATGCAAACAGGTAGCTGTCGCTTTGACTGGGTACACAAACGAATCGACGGTTCAGAATTTCCCGCTGAAGTGCTGTTAAATGCAATGGAAATTAACGGACGAAAAGTAATTCAAGGAGTAGTACGGGATATTACAGATCGCAAGCGCGACGAAGATGGCATCAAAGCATCCCTCGCAGAAAAAGAAGTTCTCCTCAAAGAAATTCACCACCGTGTCAAAAACAACCTCCAAGTTATTTCCAGTTTGCTCAAACTTCAGTCACGCTACATCCAAGACAGCCACGTTAGTGAAATGTTAAAAGAAAGTCAAAACCGAGTCAGATCAATGGCCCTGGTTCACGAACAATTGTATCAATCCAAAGACTTGTCAAACATTGACTTTGCTGAATACATCCAAAATCTCGCCTACAATTTATTCCAAGCTTATGAAATTCATGCAGAAGGCGTTAAGTTGCAAACAAATATTGCGCCGTCTTCTCTTAATATTGATACGGCAGTTCCTTGCGGGTTAATTATCAACGAGCTTGTGACAAATGCCATTAAATATGCCTTTAAAGGACAAGTTAAAGGTAAAATTAACATAGATTTCACTTTAGATAATAACAGAGTTTGCGTGCTAACTGTGAGCGACAGCGGAATTGGTTTCCCTCAAGACTTAGATTATCGCAAAGCCCGAACTTTGGGTTTGCGACTGGTCGGGTCTTTAGTCAAGCAAATCCGGGGGAGAATAGAACTGTTAGAAACTCCTGGCACGACTTTTAGAATAACCTTTTCTCAACCCAATTTGCACTCTGAGGAGAAAAAATAGTGTCCAACAAAAAAATTCTGATCGTTGAAGACGAGAGCATCATTGCGGAAGACATTTCCGACAGTTTGATATCTCTAGGATATAGAATAACTGGCATGGTTTATTCTGGAGAAGAAGCGATTGAATCGGCAGCCAACTTGCGCCCGGATTTAGTTTTAATGGATGTCAACCTGCAAGGAGAAATCGACGGCATTACAGCAGCCGAAGAAATTCGCTTGCGCTTTCAAATTCCGGTAGTTTATCTGACAGCTTATGCCGATGAAACTACTTTGCGACGAGTCAATAGTACAAAACCGTTCGGATATATTGTCAAGCCATTTGAAGAAAAAAACTTGCACACAACTATTCAACTGGCACTCTACCGACATCAGTATGACAGCTTGACAAACCTGCCGAACCGTTCATTTTTGCGAGAAAAGTTAAGTCGAGAATTAGATGGTCAAAAAGAATTGTCAGGAGTCGTTCCAGTTGTCACGCTTAGCTTAGATAAAATCAACCGCATTAACAGTACCTGGGGACACGATATCGGGGACTCGGTGCTTTGCAGCATCGCCCAGCGGCTAACTAACTGCATGGAAAATATTAATATTGTTGCTCGTTTGGAAGCAGCCGAATTCGCGCTGATTCTCAAACCAGTTGCAGAAAAACAGGATGTGGCTAAGATTGCTCAAAGCATTTTAGATATTGTATCCCAAGGTATGATTGTCAAAGATTACGAAGTTTCTGTCACTGCTAGTATGGGGATCTGCTTGTATCCCGGTGACGGCACCGACGGAGATGAAATGCTGAAAAATGCTTATATAGCCATGTATCAATCTCAGCAGAAAGGCGGCAATACTTATCATTTTTATACGGCAAAAAATGCTAATTTGTTTATCAATACACTTCTTCAAGAAACTTCACTGCGCCAGGCTTTAAAAAGCTCAGAATTTGAAGTATACTATCAGCCGCAAATAGAAATCAAAACAGGTAAAATTATTGGTGCTGAAGCTTTGGTGCGCTGGAATCATCCAGAACGGGGGCGAGTTTCTCCGGGGGAATTTATTCCGATGGCTGAAGAAATTGGCTTGATTGCGCCGTTGGGTGAATGGGTATTAGAGACTGCTTGCAGGCAAACTAAAACATGGCAAAGAGCAGGTTTGCCGCCCCTGCGAGTGGCAGTTAACGTGTCAGCCCGTCAATTCGAGCGCAAAAATTTCACGGAAAGAGTCAGGGAGATATTAACAGAAACTGGTCTTGATCCCAAGTGTTTGGAATTAGAACTGACGGAAAGTCTGGTTTTGCAAGACGAAATTGCAGCAGCTAAAGCTTTTACGATGTGGAAAGATCAGGGTATTAGGATAGCAATTGATGATTTTGGGACTGGATATTCTTCTTTGAGTTATCCGAAACGCTTTCCGTTTGATGCGATAAAAATAGACAAGAGTTTTATTCGCAACATTGCAGACGATCGCCAAAATGCAGCGATAACAATAGCGATTATTCAAATGGCACACTGCATGAACATGACGGTGGTGGCTGAGGGGGTAGAAAATGAGCAGGAACTTGATTTTTTGTGCGAGTACGAATGTGACGAAATTCAAGGCTATCTTTTCAGTCATGCTTTGCCAAGCGCTGAGTTTGAAGCGCTGCTGAAAAGCGATAAGTGCTGGAATTTAGATCAATTCCGGTTGCAATCCTCCGGAATTGTTGAGTGTTGAGTGTTGACAGTTGACTGTTGACAACTGACAACTGACAACTGACTAATTCAAAAGATACGATCGCCCAACCAACTTCCCAGCCACAGCCCGAAACCCGAAGTAGCCACCAACAGGATAACCGTGTAAAGCCCGCTGCTGGTGTGGATCAACCTTTCTGCCGCTACCATCCGCGCCACAACTCCAGCAATAATGCCGATCGCAGCCCAAGCCCCATAAACAGTCTTAGACCCGGCGATAGCCAAGGCTTCGACGATCGCCCCCGAACCCGCCCCAGCCAAAACCCCCGCCCACGCCCCAATCCCCAGCCCGATCGCACCAGAGAGCCCCACGGGGCCGCCAGAATTCACGCCTAGTTCCGTCGCCAGCCCGCACGTCAAGCCAACAATCGCCCAACACACCGCCGTCACCAACGCCTTAACCCAATTCCCCGAATCCGTTCCAGCCATCAATCCCACCACTGTCACCACTCCCCCTACAGCCAAAACAGCAGCCACAGCCCGCGACTCAGCCTCGGAACTGGCGATCGCCCCCAAACCAGCCCCAACTGCCGCCCAAGCAGCCCCTGTTTCCTTTCCTCCCGCCTGAAAACCGGCGATCGATCCCCCTACGGCCCCAGCCAAAACTAACGCTGCCAGCCACACTCTAGGCGTTGCCGAACCCTCCGCCAGCAAAATCGCGGCCCACAGCCAATCTGCACCGCAGATTAAAGCCCACATCCACAGCGGGGCGTCTGATACTGATACCGTCAAAATCCAACCGGTCAAAGCGTAACTCGCCACGGCGATTGCCAGCGGCCACCAAGGGAAGCTTGAATAGTGTTGAGATGGCCGTACTTCCCTCGGCGCGCTTCGCGGTTTTGAGTATTGAGTTGAAAATTCTTTTTTCTTTTTCGAGATAAGCTTTCGATAGTTTTGAGATGGCCGTGCTTGCCTCGCAACGCTTCGCCCTGGTTGCTTTGTGCCCCGCCACGCTTGACGATTGTCAGTGGTAAATCGTTTCTTGCTTGAAGAGTTTTTTTGAGTGAGAAATTTTTTGGAGGCAGCTTTTGGGCGGGTTTGACGGCGCTGGGAACCAGGCCTGGCTGCTGATTTTCCAGAACGCCTTCTCAGCGGCTTTTCCGGCGCAGGGGGCGGTGGCTGCTGAAACTGTTGTTCGATCGACCTCGATGATTCAGGCTGACTCAGAAACAACACCAACTGCTGGTAAGCTTCATTAATTTCTGTTAATCGTTGTTGAGCTTTTTGTTGCAGGCGATCGTTGTGGGCAAACCGATCGGGATGCCACACAAACGCTAAATCCCTGTAAGCACGCTTAATTTCTTCTAGGGAACTTCCCGGCTCAATTTCGAGGATTTCGTAGCATCGATTAATGTCAGCCATAGGCTTGGGGCAGGTGTTTGTAAATTCGCGTGAAGCGAAGCTATCCCGTAGGGAATCGTACTTAACATCTTGTACTATTCTCAGCCAAGCTGCACAGTAAGCCGAGATCCGATCGAGTGTCAAGCGTCCTCAAGTCTGCGGGTCATTCGATTTTAGATTTTAGATTTTAGATTTTGGATTGACGCCACGGATAAATTCGGGGGCTTGAGGATTTTAGATTTTAGATTTTAGATTTTGGATTGATTCCACGGATAAATCACGTGGCGGGTACCACCTTTGAAATTCTTGGTCATCCTTCCGGTCGATCGATGCAGGCGGACAACTGAGTACAATGAGAAAATCCTTTCGTGCGATCGGTATTTGTGTCTGTGTCGGCAAATCAAGCTCCCATCTTCATCTTAGTTGACGGCCACTCCCTGGCCTTTCGATCCTACTTCGCCTTTGCCAAAAGTCGAGACGGAGGCTTGCGAACTACGACAGGCATTCCCACCAGCGTCTGTTTTGGCTTTCTCAAGTCGCTGCTGGAAGTTATGGCGGCCCACGACCCCCAGTACATGGCGATCGCCTTTGACCTCGCCACACCCACATTTCGCCACGAAGCAGACGAAACTTACAAAGCCGGTCGTGCGGAAACTCCCGAAGATTTTATTCCCGATATCAAAAACCTGCAAGAACTCCTCAGCTATTTGAATTTACCCGCCATAACTGCTCCCGGCTACGAGGCCGACGATGTTTTGGGAACTTTGGCAAACAAAGCCAGCGCCGCCGGTTATCAGGTCAAAATCCTCACGGGCGATCGAGATTTGTTTCAATTAGTAGAAACCGAAAAACAAATCAGCGTATTATATTTGAGTACCGATGAACTCAGGCGATCGGGCAAAGGCAAATCCCAAGAATACGGCCCGGAAGCAGTCAAAGAAAAACTCGGCATTTTGCCAGAACAAGTAGTAGATTACAAAGCTTTGTGCGGCGACAAATCCGATAACATCCCCGGAGTCAAAGGCATCGGCGACAAAACCGCCCTGCAATTGCTGGAAGCTTACAATTCCCTTGATGGAATTTATGCAGCCATCGATGAGATTAAAGGGGCTACTAAGAAAAAGCTAGAAGAAGGCAAAGAAGTGGCTTATCATTCTCAACGCATGGCGACAATTGTCCAAGACGTGCCATTAGAAATCAATTTAGAAGATTGCAAGCTTATAGGTTTTGACGAATCAGCCTTGATTCCCATGCTGGAAAAGTTGGAATTTAAGACATTTTTAAGCAAAGTTAAACAAATTCAAAAGCGTTTTGGTGGTGTAGAAGAACCATTGGCAAAGGGCGGGCAAGATGCCCACCCCACAATCAATTCACTGGAGAGTGGAACAGGCATCTTGCCTGTTGCAAAGGGCGGGCAAGATGCCCAACCCCTACTCCCCACAATAGATAAGTCACCTCAAACTTCTGAAATTTCAGAAGATGAAAGTGACACATTTTACAGTTTGGCAGAAACCCTAGCCGCCCAGCAGGAAAACAAATTACCAATTAAACCCCGAATAATTCAAACAACCGAACAGTTAAATGAATTAGTCGAACTGCTGCAAACCTTCACCCACAAAGCCTCACCCGTGGCGTGGGATACCGAAACCACCGCGATCGAACCGCGAGACGCCGAATTAGTCGGAATTGGCTGCTGTTGGGGAACCGGCGGAGAGGATCTCGCTTACATTCCCACGGGACACAAAACGGGCACAAACTTGGACAAAGCCACAGTTTTAAATGCTTTGCGTCCGATTTTGGAAAGCGAGAATTATCCCAAAGCGCTGCAAAATGCTAAGTTCGATCGATCGATCCTGCGCTGTCAGGGAATCAAACTAGCAGGAGTCGTCTTCGACACCATGCTAGCCAGTTACGTACTCAATCCCGAAACCAGCCACAGCCTCAGCGAATTGTCCAAGAAATACTTAGTCGAGTCAGAAGACAATCACAGTGTCAGCGAATCGTTAAGGGAATACTTACGCACTAATCCCAAAAATTATAATCAATTAGTACCAAAAAACAAAACAATTGCTGACATCAGCATTCGAGAAGTAGCCGACTACTGCGGCATGGATGTTTACACTACATTTCACTTAGTTAAGGAACTTAAAGCCAAATTGAAGGAAGCTGATGAATCTAGCTTTCCCGGAAAAACTTTGGAGGGGTTATTGCTGGAAGTAGAACAGCCCCTAGAACCAGTTTTAGCAGAAATGGAATACTGCGGAATTCGCATTGATTCAGCATATCTGCAAGAACTATCGCAACAGCTAGAAAAGAGCTTAACAGAAATAGAAGAAAAAACTTATGCCGCAGCGGGAAGAAAGTTTAATTTAGGTTCCCCGAAACAACTCAGCGAAATCTTGTTAGAAAAAATCCCGGATGAGTTTCAGAAAAAGTCTCGCAAAACTAAGACGGGATACTCTACAGACGCGGCTGTTTTGGATAAATTGCAAGGAGACCACCCGATTGTAGACGATTTATTAGAACACCGAACATTATCCAAGTTGAAATCAACTTATGTCGATGCTTTGCCTCAGTTAGTGCGTAAGGATACTGGGCGAGTGCATACAGATTTCAACCAAGCGGCAACTGGTACGGGAAGGCTTTCTTCTTCTAATCCAAATTTACAAAATATTCCCATCCGCACCGAGTTTTCACGGCAAATTCGCAAGGCTTTTTTACCAGAAGCAGGTTGGCTGATGGTGTCGGCTGACTATTCTCAAATCGAACTGCGAATTTTGGCTCATTTGAGTCAAGAACCTGTGTTAATTGAAGCTTATCAAAATAACCGAGATGTGCATACCGTAACCGCTCAACTGTTGTTTGAAAAGGAAGAAATAACTCCCGACGAGCGCAGGTTTGGCAAGACGATTAATTTTGGGGTAGTTTACGGTATGGGGGCGATTAAGTTTGGCAAATCGATGGGTAAAAGCGCAGCAGACGGCAAAGAGTTTATTAAGCGATTTAACGAGCGTTACAGTAAAGTTTTTGAATATTTGGAGAAAGTAAAAAAACAGGCGATCGCCCTCGGCTATGTTACCACAATTCTAGGCCGCCGCCGCTATCTAAACTTCGACAAAAATGGCAGCCTCCGCCGCTTACAAGGCAGCAATCCCGAAGACATTCGCTCAAACGAACTTAAATCTCTCAGCAGAGATGACGCCCAATCTTTGCGGGCGGCAGCCAACGCTCCCATTCAAGGTTCCAGTGCTGATATCATTAAACTTGCCATGATTGAGGTACACAAAATTTTGCAAAACTATCAGGCCCGGCTGCTGCTGCAAGTTCACGATGAATTAATATTTGAAGTACCTCCCGATGAATGGGAAGAATTGCAACCGAAAATTAGAACTGCGATGGAAAATGCTCTGCAACTTAGCGTACCGCTGATAGTTGACATCCACGCTGGGCAAAATTGGATGGAAACTAAATAGACAGCAGCAACCGCACTTTTGGGAGAAAAAACAAGATGATGACAGCAGAAACACAAACTTTGTGGCAGCAGTTAAACGACTTAAAAAAACGCGCCACCGATTTAAACTTGCGCTTTTCTCAAGCAGCTCAAAAACTGCAAGACACGGGCACTCCTTTATCCGAAAGCTTGATTGAAGAATTAGCCGTCTACCGCCAAGATTTTGACAAGCTATGTGCCAAAACTCAGCAATTGCCAAGCCCGCAAGCTGCACCTGCGGAGATTGTTTCTCTACAAGATATCGAAAGATTGTTGCTAAAAGCAGAAGTAGCAAAAATTCCCACTTGGCATCACTGCATTGACCTCGGTTGCGGAGTCATCACTCCCGGCGGCGGTAAAACCTCATCTCCCCAAACCGAAGAAAAAATTGGACTTCCCCAAAGTTTAGCAGGAATGACTGTTTTAGATGTCGGTGCTTGGGATGGATTTTATTCTTTTGCCGCCGAAAGGCGCGGGGCTAAGCGCGTTTTGGCTACAGATTCCTTTGTTTGGCAATCCCCCGATGTTGGCAAAGGAGGATTTGAGTTAGCCCGCAGAGTGCTCAACTCTCAAGTTGAAGATATGGAGATAGACGTGCTCGACCTTTCGCCGGAGAAAGTAGGGGTTTTTGATTTGGTTTTGTTCTTGGGAGTGCTTTACCATATGAGGCATCCCCTGCTGGCCCTCGATCGAGTTTTCAGTGTCACCGGCAAACAGTTAATATTAGAAACTCACGTTGATATGCTCGATTGTCCAAGACCGGCAGCGGCGTTTTACTCTGGCCGCGAACTGAATAATGACCCGACGAATTGGTTCGGGCCAAATGCTCTGGCGGTGAAAGGAATGCTGGAAAGTGCAGGGTTCCGCGACATTAAGGTTGTTAATACTTCGCAGGCTAGCGGTACGTGCGCCCGGATGGTTTTTCACGCTTGGCGTTAGGGAAAGACTGAAAGTGCGATCGGTTAATTAAACTCACCACATAAATGTAAAGTAATGTACAGGCAGAAATATGAGCCAACTTAAAATCGCTATTTTCCCAAAAATAAAAACCTTAAGTGCAGTTGCTCTGCTATTGCTACTATTCGGGTGTCCACAAAAGTTAGCGCCCAACAACTATGCTGTCAAGCGAGTCAGCGACGGCGACACCCTTGTCGCCAGCGATGCCGCCGGGAAAGATATAAAAGTGCGTTTTGCCTGTATTGATGCACCGGAAGTCGCGCACACAAATGCTGAGAAAAATAGCAAAGCAGCAGCAAAAAAAAATCAATTTAAGTGGGGAAATCTAGCGCACCAAAGAATGCAGCAGCTAGTCAAACAAGGAGGCGGTCGCGTTGTTTTGACCGTCACGGATACTGACCGCTACGGCCGCAAAGTTAGCGAAGTTCGCTTGCCAAATGGTACATTTGCCCAAGAAGTTTTGACCCGCGAAGGATTAGCAATGGTTTACCGTCCTTACTTGAAAAACTGTCCGAGTGCAAGTATTTTGGAACAAGCGGAAGCCGAAGCTAAGAAAAATCGCCGCGGCGTTTGGGGAGATTCTAAGTTTGTGCCCGCGTGGAAATTTCGGAACAGTGATAAATGATGGGAAGAAAGCCCTTCGACTTCGCGATCGGGTAAAAAGAAGGAAAATGGTAGGAGTACGAGCTAACTCTTGCCTTCGGAGTTTTGTTAGTCTAGTATTGCCACAAGTTTCAACCGATTTGTATATTGACAGGGACAGGATTATGTTGTTGGGGTGGAATCTGGGAACCTCTATCAGACATTTACAGTCTTGGACTCACTCCGGTTTTGTTAAACCCCGTCTATACTAGAAATCTTAGGTTTAGCTGCTCCGCATCGACCCAGAAAGCGGGTTTCTAGAGACCGATGCCGATCGCCCTAATTTCGATCGCACTTTGATCCGATCTGTTTTTTCGGAAAAGTCAACAAATGTGATAGGCTCCAGATAAACTAATAGACTGCTGACAAAAGCGGTCTATTGCAATCACCCAAAATTAACTTTACCGGACATCAATGAATATCAAACATCTGGTTATTTCCGGCATGGCCCTGCTCCTCGGTACTACAATCGTAGGAAATGCTATTGCTCAAGGACTGACCGAAAACGAAAAAACGGTTATTTGTCGCTTGAAAACAGAAGTTGACCAGCGGAAAAGCAACGGTCAAAAATTAGTATTTGTGCCGTTGCTGGGCCAAGTTCGCAAGCAAGTTTCATCTCCTTTTAGAGCAACGCTGCATCCTAATGTGGAGTATGTTTTTGTTGCCACTTGCGACGGAAATTGCCAGGATTTAAACTTATCTCTCAAGGATGCAAGCGGTCAGGAAGTCGCTGTGAGTCAAAAAACAGGCGAATTGGCGTCAATCTCTTTTACTCCCCCCTCCCAAGGCGAATATCAAATCACTGCTAAGCCTGGGGAATGCACGACGGCAGAGGGTTGCAGTTACGGCCTGGGAATCTTCGTTCCTGCCTCTGCTAGCGTACCTAATGCTTCAAGAATTCCTGCTGAGATAGCACAATTTCGACTTTGCCAGTAGGGGAACAGCGATAGAGTTGTGGGTTGCGAGTAGAGTAGAGTTTTTAATTAGAAATCTAACTCATAACTTGCAACTTATAACTCGCAACTTATCTCGCAACCACGCCAGACGGTGAGTAGGTTATTAATGACTTCAATTATCTGAAACCATGGCTTTGACCGAAAGCATCCAGGATACAAGCCCCCGGATTCATCCGTGGGGTCAAGGCTTCAATCTAAAATCTAAAATCTAAAATCTAAAATCTAAAATCGATTGACTGGTTCTTACTTCTTGCTTTTTTTACTCTGAGCGACTTGCCCTGCCCTTCGACTTGGCTCAGGAACCGCGACTTGCCCGATCGCATTGCCGAAGGGAATGTAGCCGAAGGCAGCCGAAGAGCCTTCTTCCTTCTGCTATATTTTGTTACGCATAACTCCTCCAAACTGTCAAGCAGATCGAGCTGTGGAACCCTGCAAAGACCCCATAAGTGCCGAAAGCTGGCTTGAAGCCAGAACTTTATTTACCCTCATGCAGGCATCAATTAGAATATAGATGGTGCCTCTCAAAGGTGACGAGTACATTGCCCATGTCTTTAACCTTAGCTTTGAAAAATCAACTGCAGAACCGTCCTCAAATAGGGTTGAAAAGTCTGTTGGGCCGCTTGGGCATCAGGCAGAAAATCGGCTGCGGATACGCCTTGGTCATTGGTATTGCCGTTTTGGGTGCTGTGGCGGGACGGGGAGTAGAATCCTATCACAAACAGCAAGTTAGAGAAAAACTAGCGATCGACCGAGACAAAGCGGAAATCTTAACAAACCTCAATCACACGGTGCAGGAAGTCAGAATTCAGCAGCAAGAGCTCGCGAGTCTGACGACCAAACCGCAAATTTTCGATCGCGAACGATCGGAATTCCTGACTCGCGTTGCTCAGATGAGCGGCATCCTCGAACAACTGCAAACCCTACCGCCGACGAAGAATGCCGATATTGCCAAAGACTACCAACAGCTTCAACAGTTCGCTCAAGTCAACGGCAAAACCGTAGAATCATACTTTCAACAAGTACAAAAATTGTTGGCTACTGCGAAATTATCTGCTTTGAATCCGCAACAGCAGCAGGCTTTCGGCCGGAACTTGAACAATTTTGTGGCGGGGGGAACTGCTTTGAAACTCAAACAGTTTTCCGAGGATTCAGCCCAACTGGCCGTCAACTTTCGCGAGAAAGCAGACGAGGCATTGAGAACCTACGAAAATGCCGAAAAACTCGGAACTCTCATTCTCGTTGGCTCTCTCTTGATATCAGGTGCGATCGCAGCAATTCTAGCAGCATACACCAGTGGGGCGATCGCTCGCTCCTTAGAAGCCACCACCCTCATCGCTCAGCGAGTCACAGAAGAATCTAACTTTGACCTGCAAGTACCCGTCACTACTTCCGACGAAGTGGGAATGCTAGCAATTTCCCTCAACGAACTAATCCAAAGAGTAGCGGAATACACAGAAGAATTGCACGAAGCAAAAGTAGCCGCCGAAGCTGCTAACCGCTCGAAAAGTGCATTTCTCGCCAACATGAGCCACGAACTACGCACCCCCCTCAACGCCATCATTAACTACAGCGAAATGCTGCAAGAAGATGCTCAAGATTCCGGTTCAGAAGACTTTCTCCCGGACTTAGAAAAAATTCAAACCGCAGGCAAACACCTGCTGGATATGATCAGCGACATCCTCGACATTTCCAAAATAGAAGCCGGCCACGTCACCCTTTATTTGGAAAACTTCGACGTGGCGACCATGATTGAAGAAGTGATGACTACGGCTCAACCGCTAGTAGAAAAAAAAGGCAATGCTTTAGCACTAAAAACAAAAGGCGAACTCGGCACAATGTACGCCGATCAACCGAAAGTGCGGCAAATTCTCCTTAATTTGCTCAGCAATGCTGCCAAATTTACCGAAAAAGGCGTCATTACTATCGGCGTGGAAAGAATTAAAATTGAAAAATCAAGACCGACGAAACCAAATAAAAATAATGATATTCAATCGGGTTCAAGCTACACTTCTCAAGTTTTAATGTTTCGAGTCAGCGACACCGGCATCGGCATGACAAACGAGCAATTAGAGCAGATATTTAAACCTTTTACCCAAGCTGATGCTTCGACTACCCGCAAATACGGAGGCACGGGTTTGGGATTGACAATTAGCCAGCGTTTGTGTCAAATTCTCGGCGGCGAAATTAGCGTCGAAAGCGAAGACGGTAAAGGTTCAACTTTTATTGTCAGTCTCCCGGAACGGGTTGTGATGCAGGCATGAAGTCAATCGATTTTAGATTTTAGATTTTAGATTTTAGAATTGAAGCATTGACCCCACAGATAAATTCGGGGGCTTGTATCCTGGATGCTTTCGGTCAGGCAAGATAGGGATTTTGACACGGATATACGGATTAATTATTGAGCATTTGTCAATAGTCAGGAGGCAGATATTCAAGGAAAAAGAAAGAGGGAGGAAGGAAGAGGGAAATTTTAAAATATTTTGATATGGCAACCGCTTTCGTCGGTTAGGGCATAAATTGTAAATAGCCCCAATTGCCGTGCGATCGCAAAACCCATCTCCAAAGTTGTACTCTTAAATATCAATACTTCGGACAGTTTTTGATTACCAGCCGTAGAATAAGGGTTTCAAGGCTCCAAGGCGATCGAGCTACCAAGGGAAAACCGAGGGTTTCAGACTACGAAATAAAAACAGTTCGGACTATTGAAATATGAGGGTTTATGAATATTACTCGCGTCTCAGTTGACTCAGCAGGCAATCAGGCCAATCAAAGTCCATCGGTATCCTCCTCTCATTCCATTTCGTCCGACGGGCGGTTTGTGGCGTTTGGATCTCCAGCATCCAACCTCGTGCCGGGGGACACTAACGCTGAATCCGATATCTTTGTGCACGACACTCTAGCTAATACCACCACCCGCGTCTCAGTTGACTCAGCAGGCAATCAGGCGAACGGCATTTCCGTCTGGTCCTCCATCTCAGCCGACGGGCGGTTTGTGGCATTTTCCTCTAATGCCACCAACCTCGTGCCGGGGGACAGTAACAATAAAAACGATGTCTTCGTGCGCGACACACTAGCCAATACCACCAATCGTGTCTCAGTTGACTCGGCAGGCAATCAGGCGAACGACGTTTCCGTCGATCCCTCCATCTCAGCCGACGGGCGGTTTGTGGCATTTTTATCTTTTGCCACCAACCTCGTGCCGGGGGATACTAACGATAACCCTGACATCTTCGTGCGGGATTTGTTGACGAATACCACCACCCGCGTCTCTGTTGACTCAGCAGGCAATCAGGGAAACAAGTATTCCGGCGCACCCTCCATCTCAGCCAACGGGCGGTTTGTGGCATTTAGGTCTTTTGCCACCAACCTCGTGCCGGGGGATACTAACGATAACCCTGACATATTCGTGCGGGATTTGTTGACGAATACCACCACCCGCGTTTCTGTTGGCTCAGCAGGTAATCAGGGGAATAATGGGTTCGGCGAACCCTCCATCTCAGCCGACGGGCGATTTGTGGCATTTTCCTCTAATGCCACCAACCTCGTGCCGGGGGATACTAACAATAGACACGACATCTTCGTGCGGGACACGCTAGCCAATACCACCACCCGTGTCTCAGTTGACTCAGCCGGCAATCAGGCGAACGATTCCTCCGTCTTCAGCCCCTCCATCTCAGCCGACGGGCGATTTGTGGCGTTTGATTCTTCTGCCTCCAACCTCGTGCCGGGGGATACTAACAATAGACACGACATCTTCGTGCGGGACTTGTTGACGAATACCACCACCCGCGTCTCTGTTGACTCAGCCGGTAATCAGGGGAACAGCGGGTCTTTTGAGCCCTCCATCTCTGCAGATGGGCAGAAAGTAGCGTTTTCATCTGAGGCTAGTAACCTCGTACCGGGGGATACTAACTTTACTTTCAATAGCCGCCTCGATGTCTTTGTTTCTGACACCGGCAGCACTCCAGGCAATAACCCTCCTGATAACAGCATCAACGGCAGTCCCGACAACGACATCCTGTTTGGCACCAGCGGCAACGACATCATCAACGGTGTGGAAGGGAATGACGTACTTATGGGTTTACGAGGCAACGATATGCTTGTCGGGGGCGACGGCAGCGATGTCCTGAATGGTGGCAAAGGTTTTGACACCCTCAACGGCGGTTTAGGAAACGATATTCTAGTCGGCGGTGGGGGCAACGATGTTTTTGTTTTAGGTGCCGGATTGGGAGTTGATACAATCGTTAATTTCGTCAAGTCTCAAGATACCGTGCAATTAATCAATGGCTTGACCTTCGGACAGCTATCAATTTCGCCGGGAACTGACGGCACATTAATTACAGTAGCCAGCAGCGGTGAAGTTTTAGCTTCTTTGATAGGTGTTGCTCCCAATCTCATCGGTTCTGAAGATTTCATCTCGGTCTAGAGATAGTAAAATAGCAATCCTTGCAGGAGTCGTAAATTTTTACCCCACCCCAGCCCTCCCCTTACCAAGGGGAGGGAGTAAGAAATTCACAAATGATTTAGGATTGCTATATAGGGGTTCTGCGTAAGTTTTGATAATTCCCAGGTTAAAACCTGGCAATATAGCAAGCCTAAAGAACAAAGCCTTGTACAACAGTAGTTTTCAAGACTCCTTCAAAAGTGCGTTCTGTCTTGTCCAGCAGGACAACGACATTGCGCCGATTCGGAGACAAACGAACTTCTCGGATGGAATAAGAGAACACCCAATCTTGAAAATTGTTCAGGGTTCCGAGGACACGCTGCCGACCGTTATGATTAATTACAAGACGCATTGCCGCGCTTTCTTTGCCAGCAGAAGCATTTTTTTGCCGCTGTTCCAGGCGAATTTGTAAAGGCTTTGCTGTATTGACTCTGACGGCGACTGTCTCGCTTCCATTGGCTCCGGGAGTACGAGAAATAATGTTCAGTTTAGTTCCAGCTTGAGGAGGAGTTAACTTCAAAGTTTGCCTGCTATTCCAACTTTTTTTAAGCAAGTCATCTTCTGCCATTTTAGTGCTTTTATTGGAGTCGGGTTCGCCATATTTAGTTTCGATACACCCATTTCTGATGCACGAATTTGCAGCAACTTGGACAATTTGCAATTCTGCTTTGGGAATTCCCGCTCCAGTATCTCTGGAACTTTCTAGATACAAGTAGTAATTGCTGTCGGCGGAAAAACCAGACATCCGGTGTGCGGCACGCCAGGTACTTGCCAAAGCTTCAGGGGCAAGTGCGATCGCGGAACTTGCTATAATTCCTAACGAAATTAAAGGTAAAATTTTCATGGCTATATTTTCCAGGTGTGAGAGTTCTAGCGGCTGTTATTGATGAGTAAAACAATAACGCTTCGGGTTTAGCTATAGGACTGTGACGCTTCTCAAGTCCTCTCTCCTATTTACATGAGTGTTTCTCCATTTTCCGCAGCAGGAGACTGTTTAAGAATGTGCTGTTTTTTCAAGTGGCACTAGAAAGCATTTTTAATGTGAGAGTTGGTCTTATCTCACATCTTGCACTATTCTCAAGAACAGGCAAGATGCCTGTTCCACAAAGAGTGAATTTTCTTGTGGAACAGGCATCTTGCCTGTTCATAAAAAGCTTATTGACAATGGTGCAACATCTCAGTTTTATCCAAGAGTCCAACTTTTAGGCGCGAAAGTTTGCTTTTCCTTGCGAGGGACTGCTACACAGGACGGAAATACCTATCTCAAGATAGGGGAACACCGATCCGCCCCCCCTCCGCAACTCCCTACAATGACAATTGTACGGGGAATTAAGCAATTGCCTCTACAGCAGTGATCATTTTTAATGCAGGGAATTAAAATATATGCAACCGAATAATCCAAACCAATTTACTGAAAAAGCCTGGGAAGCCCTCGCCCGCACCCCCGAAATCGTCAAAGCAGGTCAGCAGCAGCAGCTAGAAAGCGAACATTTGATGAAAGCTTTGCTGGAACAAGAATCGGGACTTGCTAGCAGCTTATTTAACAAAGCTGGAGTTTCTGTAGCAAAATTGCGCGATCGCACTGATGAGTTTATCAGTCGTCAGCCCAAAATCACTGGAAGCGGCGGCAACGTTTATCTAGGTCGTTCTCTCGACACTTTGCTCGATCGCGCCGAAACTTATCGCAAAGACTACGGCGATGAATTTATTTCGATCGAGCATTTGATACTAGGTTACGTTAAGGACGATCGCTTTGGCAAAAATTTACTACAAGAATTTAAACTAGATGAAGCCAAGCTCAAAGATATCATTACCCAAGTCCGAGGGAAGAACAAAGTGACCGATCAAAATCCAGAAGGCAAATACGAAGCGCTGGAAAAATACGGCCGAGATTTGACTGAAGCTGCGCGTCAAGGCAAACTCGATCCGGTAATCGGACGGGATGACGAAATCCGTCGCACGATTCAAATTTTGAGCCGTCGTACCAAGAATAACCCGGTATTGATTGGGGAACCGGGAGTCGGCAAAACTGCGATCGCCGAAGGACTAGCCCAGCGAATTATCACCGGAGATGTGCCGCAATCTCTCAAAGACAGACAATTAATTAGCCTAGATATGGGCGCGTTAATTGCTGGTGCAAAATTCCGGGGAGAATTTGAAGAACGCTTGAAAGCGGTGCTCAAAGAAGTGATGGACAGCAACGGCAAAGTCATCTTATTTATCGATGAAATTCACACCGTTGTCGGGGCCGGTGCAACTCAAGGATCGATGGATGCCGGCAACTTACTTAAACCCATGTTAGCGAGGGGAGAATTGCGCTGTATCGGCGCTACCACTCTCGACGAATACCGCAAGTATCTCGAAAAAGATGCGGCACTAGAACGTCGTTTTCAACAAGTTTATGTTGACCAACCAACAGTTGAAGATACTGTCTCGATTTTGCGGGGCTTGAAAGAACGCTACGAAGTTCACCACGGCGTTAAAATTTCCGACAGCGCCCTAGTGGCGGCCGCTACTTTGTCTACTCGATATATTAGCGATCGCTTCCTGCCAGACAAAGCCATTGATTTAGTGGACGAAGCAGCAGCTAAACTCAAAATGGAGATTACCTCCAAGCCGGAAGAACTAGATGAAATCGATCGCCGGATTTTGCAGCTAGAAATGGAAAGACTGTCGCTGCAAAAAGAAAGCAATGCGGCTTCGATCGAACGCTTGGAAAGACTGGAAAAAGACTTAGCCAACCTCAAGGAACAGCAAAGCGCTTTGAATGCCCAGTGGCAATCGGAAAAAGGTGTCATCGGCAGCATTCAAAAGATTAAAGAACAGATTGATAAGGTGAATATTGAAATTCAGCAAGCTGAATTAAAATATGACCTGAACCGTGCTGCTGAGTTGAAATATAGCAAGTTAACGGAATTACAAAAACAACTGCAAGAAGCTGAATCTCAACTTTCAGCAACTCAAACCACAGGTAAAACTTTGCTGCGGGAAGAAGTCACGGAAGGTGACATTGCGGAGATTATTTCCAAGTGGACGGGAATTCCGATTAGCAAGTTGGTTGAATCGGAAATGCAGAAACTTCTGCACTTGGAAGATGAACTGCACAAGCGGGTAATTGGACAGGATGAAGCAGTGACGGCGGTTGCAGATGCAATTCAACGATCGCGCGCAGGTTTAGCCGACCCAAATCGTCCGGTTGCGAGTTTTATCTTCCTCGGCCCCACGGGTGTTGGTAAAACCGAGTTAGCCAAAGCATTAGCGGCTTATCTGTTCGACACGGAAGAAGCGATCGTCCGAATTGATATGTCGGAATACATGGAAAAACACGCGGTTTCGCGGTTAATTGGTGCGCCTCCGGGATACGTTGGCTACGATGAAGGTGGACAATTAACTGAGGCTGTGCGCCGCCGCCCTTACTCCGTGATTCTATTCGATGAAATCGAGAAAGCGCACCCGGATGTATTCAACATCATGCTGCAAATTCTGGATGATGGCCGCGTTACCGATGCTCAAGGTCACACAGTAGACTTTAAGAATTCTGTGATTATTATGACATCGAATGTCGGCTCTCAATACATCTTAGATGTGGCGGGAGATAACGAACAAATGCGGAGTCGGGTGATGGAAGCGATGCGGGGAACTTTCCGCCCAGAATTCTTGAACCGGATTGATGAGATGATTATCTTCCACGGTTTGAGTAAGGCCGAACTGCGGCAGATTGTGCTGTTGCAAGTTAAGCGCTTGGAAAAACGGTTAGCCGATCGCAAAATGTCTCTGAAATTGTCGGAATCTGCGATCGATTTCTTAGCAGAAATTGGTTACGATCCGGTGTACGGTGCACGGCCATTGAAGCGGGGAATTCAACGCGAGTTGGAAACGCAAATGGCGAAGGGTATTTTGCGGGGAGATTTTGCTGACGGCGATACCATTTTTGTGGATATCGAGAATGAAAGGTTGGCGTTTAAGCGGCTGCCGGCACAATTGGTGACTGCGAAATAATTTGAGTAGGGTGGGCTGCGGCCCACCTTATTTTTTTGAGGCGATGGTTCTTTTTTTGACCGCAAATGTAGGCGGATGGACGCGGATGGACGCGGATGGGATTGCGGGCGATCGTTCTTAAGGGCGATCGCTTTCTGATTTATCTTTTTTCTGTTCTTGGCGTTCTCGAACAGATTTCGTCAGCAGGTACGTTGCCAAACTGCTAACGGATCTGCTGTCTTCTTCTGCCCATTCTTCGAGAGCTTTTTGAATCTCTTCTGGCAAATATGCGGTAACTCGTCCCCGTGAAGCCATTCGTTGTACTGCAAAACATTTCAACAAACTCCATCTTACGCCGTGGTCATCGCTTAAGGGCGATCGCTTTCTGATTCTTCCTTTTTCTGCTCTTGGCGCTCTCTGACTGCTTTAGCTGCCACATGGGATAGCAGGTTTGCAAGGGTTCTATCTTCTTCTTCAGCCCATTCGGACAAGGCTTGATGAACGTCTTCTGGCAGGGTAACTGTGACTCGCATTCGTGAAGGCATGGGCTGGCATGGTTTTACTTCAATTGTCTTCAATTTTACACTCCAACACCATTTGATATATTTTTGTGTCATTTGATGTCAATGGCATCAAATTATGCTATTAGTGTATATAAGGCTCAGGCCTTAAAACGTCAGAAGCCAGCCCCTTACTGTCCAAGGTTCCGGGCTGGCTCTGGCTCCAAAAATATCAATGGAGTGTATTCAATTATGACTTATAAAGACCGCTTGTGTTGTTGGGCGATCGCCCGTCTGTTACCTTCTCATCAATGGATGATTGTCGCCCGCTTCCGCAGTCGTTCAGATGCAGACGGGCATTTTCAGTTTCTGCGACAAACTATACCTCACGTTAAGTTTGAGGTTGTGTTCGATTTAAGTGGAGACAGCAACCGTTTATCGGTGTTGGGCCGCTGTGCCAATTCCCTCGCCAGCCGGTTATAAATTGTAATTTTCCGGCTGTTTTGAGTTGATTTAATTTGGGCGATCGCACTTTTGTTGATAAGTGCGATCGTCCTTCCTTTCTTGAGTCTCCCTCTGCTGGGACGAGAGTTTTTGTAGACGCGATTTCAATCGCCGAGTTATCTGTTGGGCTGTCTCTAATAATTTATTTCCGCACCATCACAGACTTAATTACAGCATTCGGCTGATACTTATTAGTCTGATAAAATCCCCCTTGACCAGCGCCATAAACTCCCGCAAATTGTTTCCCTTTAGCCTGGGGGACAAACATAATGTTTCTAGTGGGTTGCTTGGCAAATACAACCCCTTCTCTCATTTCATTATCCACGTTATAAGATAAAGTAGCTTTGCCGTAAATTGCCTCAGCTTGTTTCAGAGTCATTCCCGGCCCGACGCCCTGAACTGTTTTATAATTAGAATTCTCAGTCATCAAAAGTTCAATGACATCGGTATCTTTTAGCTTTGTACCCGCAGCGTAGATAATCCGATATTGCACTTTTCCCGACTGCCTGACAGCCACAGCATCAAAGTCTACCATAAAAGGAGACTCTACCTTAAACTGCGCCGTGGAACCCAGAGCCTTTTTCAATTGTCCGAAAGTCATCCCCACCTTCGCCGCTCCAATTGTGCGATCGGAAATTGTTAAACTTGCAGCAGGCGTTTTTTGAGCAGCATTGGCCGCTTCCCCCAACTTATTTGCACCCCTTGGCGCAATAGTGGAACCGGGCTCGGAAATTAAGGTGAGGTAACTGCCGATCGCCAGCAAAGCAGCTATCATTGATCCAGACAAAACTTTAAGATTCAACATGACTAATTCTCCTAGATTTCAAATGCGACTATCTACCCGCCTCTTTTTGACTATCCTGGGCCTCACCCTCCTAGTTTGGATTCTCAGAGGTGTTGGGATATTGACATTCATTCCCGGTGGTGTTATCTGGATACTGATTTTGTTGTCTTTTGTTGCGGGTATCCTCAGCACTTTACTCCGTCGGTAAGCCAGCATCCGGCAAATAACAAATAAGAATTAACAATTAAAACTTAACAATTTATTTTAATTTTGATTGTTTCATTGCCTTTCCCACTGTCACATTCAATTGAGCGCCGATCAGCATCACCAAAGAAGAAAGATCGAGCCACAGCAGCAACACAATAAAAGTTCCGATCGTGCCGTAAGTCCAAGTGTAATTGCCCAAGTGTAAAACATAAAACCGAAATAAAGCTGAAAATAGCGCCCACAAAATAGCAGCAAAAACAGCTCCCGACAAAATAGGAATATCTGGTTGACGGCGGCTAGGCCCGTAGCGGTAAACAAAGGCAAAAGTCAGTGATACAATTCCTAAAGAAATCGGCCACCGCCACCGCCGCCAAACACCTAACAGTTGCGACTCCAAAGGGCAATTGTCGGTGAGGAGCAAGCAATTTTGGACATCTTTTAAATCGCAATTGGCGACGGACTCCAGCAGGCAACTTTGGCGGGCAATAGCTTGTACAATTAAGTCGCTGACAAAGACTACTCCCGATGCCAGAATCAATAGTATAATTGTGCCGACACTCAGCGCCAGAGAAATAAGTTTTGCTTTCCAAAATGGTCGAGTTCGATCGCTAGGGATTTCATGGATGCGATCGAGTGCAGCCATCGCCGCGCTCATTACTCCAGAAAATGCCCAAATCGCTCCAAGAAAGCTCACCGAAAACAGCCCTTTACTGCGAGTTAACAAAATTTCTTTGATTAAGCCACCAATCAACTTCCGCACGTCATCGGGTATAATTTCGCCCAAAAGACGGGCGATTTGATAAAGTGTTGACTGCAAAGGTTCAAACAGAGCGATCGCAGATAAGATAGCCAACAGCCCCGGAAACAGCGCCAGCATAGAATTGTAGGCCATTTCCGCAGATAGCCCCGGTAAGCGCTGTTCTCCTGCCTTCGCGGCGACTTCCTTGAGTGTGCCCCAAGTCAAACACCTACAAAACAGCCAAAAACCCCCAAATTTCCGTTTGAGAGCTCGAAGCAGCCTCAAAAATGCCTTAAACAAAGCTAAAATCAGGTAGCGCAACCAGTAAAAAATGTTCATAGCGCACAGGCAAGGGGGCGAAAGATGAGGTACACAAGTCGTTAATTAGTTAAGCCATTATCAACTCGCAATTGCCAATTCCCAATTCCCCATCTAAAATCTAAAATCTAAAATCTAAAATCTAAACTCTAAAATCAATATTATGGCTCAGGATGTCAGACAGTGGTTAGATGAAATCAAGCGGCTGCAACAGCAGTTAACAGAAGTTTCGCGCGATCGAGATGAGGCCGGTGAAAGTGCGGCGCAGTGGCGTCAACTCTACAATACTGAAGCCGAGCAGCGGCGGAATGATGCTAAATTAACTCAACAAACCATCGCTTCTCTGGAAGCACAAATAGAGCAATTACAAAATTTTTCCCCCATTATGCCCGAAGGCGACGATGCTGGAGTTGCTCGCCAGCAGGAAGTCGAACAACTCCAAACAGTAGGCGAACTTAAAGCTAAGTTAGCAGAAGTTCTCGAAGAGCGCGATCGGGCGATCGAACAAGTTAAACAACTCACTCAAGCCCTCAAACAAGAAGAAGCCCGTCACGCCGAAACTAGCAAAAATTTAACTAGCGCCCTCGGAGATGCTGTTGACTTGCTCACGAAAGCCCAAAATCCTGCCCCTGCAAAAACGGAGACAGTATATTCTTTAGAAATAGTACCTACTCGCACTGCAAATCCTGGCGAAACTGCTCTGGAAATCCGCCAAACTTCCGCCCCAGGCAAAAATTCCGCCCAACTTCCACCTTCTAAAAATCAGTTACTCGATCTACCGCCCTTTGGGAATTAGGAGTTACAAATTCAGGAATTTTCGGCATGGCCAGTCTCCTTAGCAGGTGGGATTTAGTCAGCAATGCGTTGTTTTTGCCTTAACTGCAATTAGGCTGCATTAATCTATCAGCTTTTTTATTATTCCGCACCTACGGATAATCTACTAATTGATGTAACTGTACTATATCCCAACCTATAATCCGCATTCAAAATTTTGAGGACTGCCAAAAAATCTTCCTCGCGTCGTACTCACCTACAGTCTTTAGATAGAACTTAATCGAGCTAAATTTTACTACTATCGACAACGATTGATGCGCGAGGAAACTTCATGAGGGCAGAGATATCCCTAGTCTGGAAAAAGATTCAGAGCATGATCGACGGCTTTCTGATCGTGCTGCCTAATATTGTGCTGGCGTTAATTGTCTTTGCAATTTTTTATTTTGTGGGTCGGCAAATTAAGAGAGTGGTCAGGCGAGTTACCCGCAAGCACCACCAAGCTCGAAATTTGGGGCTGGTGTTAGGACGGTTAGCTCAGAGTCTGATCGTTCTAGTTGGTCTATTTATTTCTCTTTCGATTATAATTCCCACATTGAAAGCTGGCGATTTGGTGCAACTGCTGGGAATTAGCGGGGTGGCAATTGGTTTTGCCTTTCGCGAGATATTGCAAAACTTCTTAGCAGGTATCCTAATTCTGTTGACGGAACCGTTCCGAATCGATGACCAAATTGTGTTTAAAAACTTTGAGGGAACGGTAGAAAATATTGAGACGCGCGCTACAACAATCCAAACCTATGATGGTCGGCGGATTGTCATGCCTAATGCCGAATTGTTTACGAATACGGTGACTGTGAATACTGCTTTCGATAAACGCCGCATGGAATACGATATTAGTATTGGTTACGGCGACGATATTGACCAGGCTAAGCAGTTAATCCTGGAAGCATTGCACAGCCTGAAGGAGGTTTTGAAAGCTCCTGCACCCGATGTACTGGCGATGGATCTAGGAGAAAGTACGGTCAATATCCGCGTTCGGTGGTGGATTGCTCCGCCGCGCCGAATTGACGATCTGCGATCGCGCGACAAGGTAATTTGTGCTATTAAAAAAAAGCTATATGTGGAAAACGGCCTCGATTTGCCTTATCCCACGCGCAACATCTTGTTGTACGATCAAACCGAAGAAACCGATGGCGATCACTCCCAGCAACGTGAAGGATGGCCAGTAGACAAAGGTAAAGTTCCGAAACCTCGTCGTATTAGTAACTCTGTGCGAAAACTGACGCAAGGGCGATCGCAACAAGACGGCAACAGAAAATCTTAACAGCATCACCAGTCATGCCAAATGTCAAGCTGAGCAAACTTTGGGAGTCGCTGCACTTGGCTCGTGCAACCGGAATTGATCTCACTCGCCGAGGGATTAAATGAGTAACAAACCAGGATTGATATCAGGCATAACTTTCAAGCAAAAACCACTGTTCGATTGCCATAAACTAAAACACGATTTTGTAAATGATATCGCACCGCTCTTGCTAACACAACCCTTTCTAAATCTTTACCTTTGCGAACCAAATCAGACACTTCATCGCGGTGACTGACGCGCACAACATCTTGTTCGATAATCGGGCCAGCATCTAAATCTGGTGTAACATAGTGGGCTGTTGCACCGATAATTTTTACCCCTCTTTCATAAGCCCTTTCGTAGGGATTTGCACCCACAAACGCGGGTAAAAATGAATGGTGAATATTAATCACATTGGGAAATTTTCTGATAAAGTCTTGACTCAAGATTTGCATATATTTAGCCAAAACTACTAAATTAATCTTATACTTATTAAGAATTTCTAACTGTTGTGCTTCTTGAATAGCTTTATTATCTTTAGTAATGGGAATATACTCAAAGTCGATACCGTATTGTGCCGCAAGAGGCTTTAAATTTTCATGGTTGCTGATAATCAGCGGAATTTCACCTCTGATTTCTTGCGCTCGCTGTCGCCAAATCAAGTCTAATAAACAGTGATCTTGACGGCTTACCCAGATTGCGATGCGTCGAATTTTATGAGAGAAATGCAATTGCCAATTGGCTTGTAAGTCCTTAGCAATTTCACTAAAAGCAGGTGTTATTTGTTCGGTGGTTAAGTCAAAATCATCTAATTGCCATTCGAGTCGGCTCAGAAATAATCCGGTGGTAAAATCCGTATGGTGATCTGCGTGGATGATATTGCCGTTGTGGGACGCGATAAAATTGGCAAGTAAGGCGACGAGTCCTTTGCGATCGGGACAGGCAATTAACAGGGTTGCAGTAGGTTTGGTCATCGTAGAATGGTTAAAGTATATCGATCTGCTGAATACCGCATCTTTACCTATTTAGATCGAGCTAACTGCTGGCAGTATCTTCATCCAAATTATCGAGACGTTTTTGCAGCCCATCGCGAATATAGCGAATGCGCTCTTTATGAGGTTCCATCCCCAAAAATCGATTGTATGTTTTCAGTGCCTCTTGCCAATTCTTGAGTGATTCCTGTCTCTCAGATAATTTTTCTTGCACATCACCCAGACTCATCAGCGCACTAGCTTTGCATTTGAGAGCCCTGGTATCATCCGGTTGAATAAGTAAAGCAGCATCGAAGGCAGCGATCGCATCAAAGTAAGACTGTTTTGCCGTCTCAAATTCACCTTGCTCTTCTTGTAAACCACCTAGATTTCCCTGCATAATCCCTTTGGCGACAGGATCATAATTATTCATGATTATCATTCAATGCAATAAATTAAACATAATTATAAACTGCGATCGAATCAAAAGCCGTAAAATCTATCTTGCGTTTTATCTTCTTTAATCGGTATCAATCCGAAATCGTTTCTGACTGCGGGGATTGGTTAGTAAATTTTCGGTTCCTCGTCCTTAGAATCTGCCCATTCTCGTTCCCAGGCAGAGCCTGGGAACCAGTTATATCCGACTTAAAAAACCCCAGAGGATACAAAGAACATTACCGAAAACTGCCAACTAACTTATTAAAATCCCATCGCCCCAGCTACTGCATCCAAAGTCGGAGCAATGCCACTTTTAAATTGATTGTTGCTGTGATTAATGGCGGTATCCGGGTCTTTCAAACCGTTACCAGTTAGCACGCAAACCACCGTCGCCCCAGTCGGAACTTGGTCTTTTACCTTCAGCAAACCGGCCACAGAAGCTGCACTTGCTGGTTCGCAGAAAATTCCTTCCTGTGATGCTAACAAACGGTAAGCGTCGAGAATTTCGGCGTCGGTGACTGCGGCAAAACTGCCGCGGCTGGCTTCGGAAGCTGCGATCGCCTGTTTCCAGCTAGCGGGGTTGCCGATCCGAATTGCTGTCGCCAGGGTTTCTGGGTGCGATACCGGTGAGCCCGTTACCAACGGCGCAGCTCCGGCTGCTTGAAATCCCATCATCTGCGGCAAGCGCGAACATTTTTTGGCTTGGTGGTATTGACAAAAGCCCATCCAGTATGCTGTGATGTTTCCCGCATTTCCCACCGGAATGCACAGCCAGTCGGGCGCATCGCCCAAAGCGTCCACCACTTCAAAAGCTCCGGTTTTCTGACCTTCCAAGCGGTAAGGATTGACGGAGTTGACCAATGTCACGGGGTAGTTAACAGCCATTTCGCGGACAATTTCTAAAGCTCGATCGAAATTTCCCCCAATCGAAATTACTTCCGCACCGTAAAGCAAAGCTTGCGCCAGCTTGCCCAAAGCCACGTAACCTTCGGGAATCAACACGAAAGCTCGCATTCCCCCGCGTCTGGCGTAGGCGGCGGCGGCGGCCGAAGTATTGCCGGTACTGGCGCAAATTACTGCCTCGGCACCAGCTTCCTTTGCCTTGGAAATCGCCATTGTCATCCCCCGGTCTTTGAAACTACCAGTGGGGTTGAGGCCGTCGTATTTGACCAGGACGCGCACGTCTCGACCGATGAGAGATGCGATCGCAGGTGCTGGAATCAGGGGAGTATTGCCTTCTTGGAGGGTTACTACCGGCGTGGTTTCCGTCACCGGCAGGTAGGGGCGATAAGCTTCGATCAAGCCGGGCCAGCCGTAGCGTTTCGGCTCGGCTGCGCGGGCAGCGGAGTTAGCAGCGGAGTTAGCAACAGAGTCAGTAGCAGGTAGAATCAGGGTCACGATGTCAATGGTTTTAGGCAATGGCCAAAGAATTTACACTAATTTTAGCTCGATCGGTTAATTTGATGTTTAATACGATCGGTTCAGGTTAAAGTAACTTAATGGTGTGAATGTGTAGATATGTCTACTCAATTACTAATGTCAAATAATTCATCCACTCTTTCTCGGCCTCAAGTCACCGCGAGCAACCCCGAAATGGCTAGTTCTTCTACCCTATCGACCACTTTTGCCCGCAAAGTAGATTTGGTGAAGTGCCCCTACCAAGCAGATCAGCAAGTCAAGTTCCTGCACTTGCAAGCAGAAATCGAATCCTTGCTGCTGGAAGTGCAAAGCCTCAAACAGCAACGCTCGATCGCTGGCTTGCGGGAGATCGACCCCATTGCGGGCAGCAACAGCAATTAGCAGACAACAGTCGCTAATGCTAATTGTCCTGCCCCTGTGTTATAAAAACAAAGGTTTTGCTACCCGCAGTGTTTTTTGCCGAAAGTGCTAGAAATTCCTAACTGCGGATAGCGATCGCTAGCTTTTGCTAAAACGCGCTTGCCTACAGCTCAACTCGTCTGCTGCTTGCTGGCAACGAGCTGACATTTTACGGCGCTTTTTTATTGCGCTAATTTGTTAAGCCATCCTCATGGCATACGGAGAATCGAAATCAGTTTATGACAGCATCGATCGAAAAACCACTAAATTTGACATCCGCAAGTGACACTTCCAACCTGCGCCTCAAAGATATTCTCAAAACCCTGCCGCGGGAAGTATTCGTCAAAAACCCCCGCAAAGCTTGGACAAAAGTAATTGTCAACGTTCTTTTAGTTGCTGTCGGTTACTGGGGCATAGCAGTCTCTCCTTGGTTTCTACTACCCCTAATGTGGATTTTCACAGGCACCGGATTAACCGGTTTTTTTGTGATCGGTCACGACTGCGGTCATCGGTCATTTGCTAACCGCCGCTGGGTAAACGATTTAGTCGGACATCTCGCATTTTTGCCGTTAATTTTTCCGTTTCACGCATGGCGGCACGGGCACAATTACCACCACAAGCACACCAATAAACTTGGCGAGGATAATGCTTGGCACCCGATGACAGCAGCAGACTACGCTGCTGCGCCCAAGGCTTTACAAATAGCTTATAGTTTAATATTTGGTCCAATGTGGTGGATCGGCTCGATCGCCCACTGGGCCAAAGTACACTTTATGTGGTGGCGGTTCAAAGGTCAACAGAAACAAGAACAAGTGCGGTTTTCAGTTTTTGTCGTTTTAATCGGTGCTGCGATCGGATTCCCGATTTTAATTGCAACCACAGGCATTTGGGGATTTGTCAAATTTTGGTTGATGCCCTGGCTGGTTTACCATTTCTGGATGAGCACTTTTACGATCGTCCACCACACAGCACCAGATATTTCATTTAAAGAACCCGAAGAATGGAACGAAGCCCAAGCGCAACTGTCGGGAACAGTTCACTGCGATTATCCCCGCTGGGTAGAGTTTCTGTGCCACGACATTAACGTCCACGTTCCCCACCACCTTTCGACTGCTATTCCCTGGTACAACTTGCGCCTCGCCCACAGCAGCTTAAAGGAAAATTGGCAAGATCATCTCTACGAAACAAAATTTTCTTGGTCTTTAATGAAGCGGATTGCCGACAACTGTCACTTGTACAATCCCGCTGGTGGCTATCAAACATTGCAGGAATTTAACGCTAAAACAAAGTAAGTTTTAAACGCGATAAATGCCAGAAAAACCCGGTTTGTCAAACACAACCGGGTTTTTCGATATTACAATCCGTAGCTTGTGTAAGGTGCGGAATGCGTCAATACGGTTCAGTTAAAACTATTTATTCCTAGGAGATCCCCCTAAATCCCCCTGATTGTTGGGGGACTTTGAGTAAGTTCTTGTCTTCTTGTCCCCCCCTTTTTAAGGGGGGCTAGGGGGGATCGAGCTTAACTGAACCGTATTGAGGAATGCGTACCCTACTGTCAATATCACAATCCGTACCATTATTAAATCAGTCATTCCCAATCTAAAATCTAAAATCTAAAATCTAAAATCTAAAATCTAAAATCGAATGACTTTCAATCCCAATAACTGTCGCAACGAAAGTGAAGTAGAAAGCAAACTCATTGTCAGCTATCTGCTACCAAAACTAGGCTATACGCCCGACACTTGGCACCAAGAAATAGCATTTGGGAATATTCGTCTCGACTTCCTCTCATTTGCCACCCAAGTTATCCCCATAGTAGTCGATGCAGACTCACCGATGAGTGTAGTTATGGAGGCTAAACATCCGAAGGAAAATTTAGACCGCCACCTGCGAAAACTCACTCGCTATTTAACAAGTTTGAGCATCCGCTATGGTCTCATAACTAACGGTAAAGAAATTAGAATTTACCAAAGAGTTGCCGATGATATTCAGCTAGTCTTTAAGTGTGCTGGAAAAGACCTTGAAAAGAGAATTGATGAAATTATCACTTTAATTGGCAGAGATCGTTTAAAATTTATAAAAAATCCCGATAATCTCGAACTGGAAGATAGTAAAATTAACTTGGTTAGTCCTGAGTTAATTAGCGAAGTCCCAGTACAGCCCAACAATCCCGCCACCGCAGAACCTGAGACAAGTCAAATCTCTGAACCGGAACAAATACCTGAAAAATATCCAGTTAAGCCTCAAGTTAAATCCGATGTAACCGTTCCCCAAAAAAGGCAAAATAGTATGAAAATCATTGCAGTTTACCATAACAAAGGTGGCGTTGGCAAAACTACAACTGTCGTCAATTTAGCTGCTGCGCTGAGCAAGAAAGGTAAAAGAGTCTTGGTAATAGACTTAGACAGTCAAGCCAATACAACCTTTGCCACAGGTTTAGTTAAATTTGAGGATGAAGAACAAGACGATTTGAAAGATAATAATATTCTTCAAGTTTTGCAATCAGAAGACTTTTTCTCGATTGCACAAGTAGCTCGCAAGTCTAATTTTTGCCATCCCGAAATTGATGTAGTTCCTTCCCACATCGATTTAATGCAATATGAAACGGAGCTCAATCAACTAGATTACAGCCGAATGATTTTAATTCAGAAACTAGCAGAAGTACAGGAAAACTATGATATTGTACTGATCGATACGCCACCCTCGTTGAATTTTTATGCTAGAGTTGCCCTAATTGCGGCGGATTATTTAATTATTCCTTCGGACTTAAAACCTTTTGCAAATCAAGGACTGATTAATGTCAAGGATTTTATTAAAAAAGTCAACGGATTCAAAAAACAAATTAGCAAGAAACCTCTAGAAGTTTTAGGCGTACTTGCTTGCAAAATCTCAACTAATGCTAAATTTGTACAGTACAGTTTGCCCAAGCGGAGGGAGGCAATTCCCAAACGCTACGGCTTTGAAATCATGGACAGCGTAATTTACGAGAGAGACGATTTAGCAAAGTGTGCAGAACAATTTCAAATCGTGGGAAATATGGAAATCGCCGATCCGATTTCAGTGCTAGACTTTAAGCCTGATTCCATCGCATCCCAAGAATTTGAAATGCTAGCAATAGAAGTTTTGGAAAAAATAGGTAAAAACTAATGAAAAAATTATCTCCGTCACTGGTTGCAGTTAAAAAAATTACATCCGCAGTTCCCCGTTCCAATTTTGCAGAGTCTGATTTGGACAAATTAGCGCGACTGATTTTAGAGTCAGGAGGATTGATTAATCCGATAATTGTCCGCCGAAACGGTATGGATGCTTACGAAATAGTAGACGGAGACTTTGAATACTATGCGGCGGCGAGAGCAAAGGAAATAGAACCTCAAAAAGGGGAGACAATCGGAGCATTCATCCTGGAAGAAGAAAATGAAGAACTTCTCCTCGAACAACTTGAAATTCTCAGAAAAACCGCAAGCACTGACAATAAATTTGTAAGTGAGGTGCCTCAACATTCCTCCAGCTTTGAACAGCGACTGACAAATATTGAAAATAGATTGGAAAACAGAATTAATGAATTAAAAGCCGAGTATACGCGGGAAAAACAGGCGTTGATAGAGAGGGTTAAAGATGTTGAAAGTCGGATTCCCAAACCTGTTCCGCTGTTGGAAGCACTCAACACTCAAGATAAATTTAAATTGGCTACAAATTTGAAAAATGCTGGCATAAAAGCTCAAACAATAGAACAAATCATCAAAGAGCGAGGTTTGCAGCAGTTTGCATCTTTTGAAAATGTGTTGGAACGCATGAAAGGTAAAGGGTTAGGCGAGAAAACAATGATTAAGCTTATTGACAAGTGGCAAAAATATTTATAAGCTTTCAGCCATCTCAATTGCATTTTTGGGGCGCTGACAACCCGCCCGACAAAAGTTGAAAAACCCGATATGACTCGGCGGTTAAAACCCATCCTACACAAACTTCCGTCCCTCTCGGTTGAGACTAAAGAATAAGGACGATATTAAAGCTGGCTTTCGTATAAATCGAAATTGCGATCGTAATTCGCAACGTCAGCCCGATCGCCCTGATGCCAAAAAAAGTAAAAAAGTAAAGATGAGTAAAGCAGTGTATGCTTGGTGTCCCGCAGGCAGTTAAACTCATCACAGTCGCTTTTTTAGGAATTGCAGTAACTTTTGCCGATCGGGCTGTCACCGCACAGCCAGCCGCACAGTTACAGCAGCAACGGCATATCTCCCCCAGATAACCGAGTTCGATCGCAGACTTGGAAGACTCAGCCCAAGAAACCCTTTAACTTACCACGGTCTGGGTAAGGTGTTTGTCTCGCACCTTACAATTTGAGTTCTTGGGTTAGTCCTGCATCCCTTAAAACGCCGGCTGTAAAGTGCAAACATACATAAATACCTACACAGCAGATTTTAATGACAAAAGGGGACTTGTAACAAGATGGATCGATTGTCCGATCAAAACCGAATAGTTGAATATTTGCGGATTAAGCCCATTAGTCACAGTCAGATTTACACTTCCCAAATAGCAGTACCAGAGCCTCAGCGGGGCGAAATTCCTCGCGAACGTCGCGAAGCTCTCAGGAGAAGTCTGATCGAGCAAGGCAGCAACTTAATTCCTTTAATTGTACGCCCTACCGAAGCTTACAGCAACGAAGAAGAATATGAAGTGGTCTGCGGCTCAGATTGGTGTATTGTTGCTAAAGAACTTGGCATCGAGCAAATGTGGGCCTGGGTATTTGAAATGACCGACGAGGAGGTCGCTGTTGCTCAAGCTGAAATGGAACATTTAGCTCCGCAACCGACTCCTAAAACGGCACAAATTGAGACTCTACTGCAACAATTTGAGCTATCATTTCAAAAAAAGATAGATAGTCTAACAAAACAAATAGAACAATCTGTTAAAAAAAATGAAGACCTGCTAAAAAAGCACGTAAAAGCTCTAACTGAGCAGAACTTTGAGCGTAATCAAATAGAACAGATTAAGCATTTGCTCGAACAAGTAGAAAAAGCATTTCATGAAAAGGTAGATAAAATGGCTAAAAAAATTGAACAATCGAGCAGCAACCGTCCGCCAACATCGGTTGTTATTTCTGAGGTAAATCTTGAAGGTGCTTTGAGACAGTTGGATGAACTGGAAAAACTGCTATCAATAAAATTAGAACGCACAGTCGAAACAATTAATCAGTTTGTTTCCGACGCCATTGAAGAAGTAGAAAATGACCTGAAAAATCAAATCAAAACGCTCCGCCACCAACTGGGAGCCACAGCTACGCACTCAGAAATACAGCCCGATGCACCGCCGAAGAAGCAGTCAAAAACGCAGCCGAAGAAGCAGTCGAAAGCACAGCAGAAACCTCAGTTACCGCAGTTGCAGTTGGAGTTGCCGTTTCCGTCCCCGTCCCCAGAGGATGACTACGAAAGTCTTTCGCTGAGACGCTTGAAGGCGATCGGCAAAGACAGGAAAGTGCGGGGCTACGCGCGCATGAAACGACCGGAAATTCTGGCGGCTCTCAGACAAACTGACGGTCAATAAAACGATAATTGCTAATAGTTAAAGACTAATTGTTCGCTGTTCGATCGCGTTTTTCGGCAAAAAGCGCGATCGGGCTTTCAGAATAGTGATCGGCAGAGATATGAAAAGCTTGCTAAAATAGACACACAACCTCTTACTCCTCACCCAGCAGCCATGTCCGCAACCGCAGAATTAGCTACTACCCAAGAAATACCAGAACAAGAGATACCAGAAAATGTTATCTTTCCTTCAGGCGATTTATACAGTGACGAACCTCCCGTGGAAACAGAACTGCATCTCCGACAAATAATCCTACTCCTCAACTGTCTAGAATGGGTATGGCGAGATAGAAATGATTTCTATGCTGCTGGAAACCTCACCATTTATTACAGTCCCAAGCAACTCAAATCGAAAGACTTCCGAGGCCCAGACTTTTTTGTGGTACTCGGAACAGAAAGAAAAACTCGGAAAAGCTGGGTAGTTTGGGATGAAGACGGAAAGTACCCTAATATTATCATAGAAATCCTGTCTCCCAAAACAGCGGATATAGACAAAAACTTTAAAAAACAACTCTATCAAGATACTTTTCGCACTCACGACTACTTTTGGTTTGACCCAGAAACTTTAGAATTAGCTGGGTTTCATTTACTTGACGGGGAATATCAACCGATCACACCGAACGAATCCGGGCATCTGCGGAGTCAACAACTCGATTTGAGTCTCGGAATTTGTGGCGGAAAATTGCGTTTCTTTACAGCAGAAGGAGAGCTTGTCCCTACTCCTGAAGAGGTTGCAGGAAGGGAGATTCAACGAGCCGATCGCCTGGCCGCGAAACTGCGAGAATTAAATATTGATCCCGATACAATTTAGCGATCGTCCTACTCACAAAAACACGGTTTACTGCCGCGTGTATCGGTGCTTCACCCCAATCGGAAAATACTCCGCATCGCCCATCGCAGTTAATGTCACCACAGGTAACTGATATTCTGGCGGCACGTAATTAGCAAATTCGCTGTTTAGCCGCCGCAATTGCGCGAGAATTGAAGATGCGATCGCCTGCTGCATCTCCTCGTCGCCCTCCACCCCCGCTGCTAATTCCACAACCACCGATAAAAAGCGATTTTGATCCGCATCTTCCTTGACTTGCAATACAAATTTTCCCGTTACCCATTCCCGAATCGTGGGAACTTCTAAACCTACGGTGACATTTTCTGGGTAAATGTTAGCACCGAAGTAGGAAACGGTAAAGTGCGATCGCCCGAATACGTAGACAAATGGCAAGCAGCGAATTCCTCTGGGGAAATCAGAAACTTTCATACCTGCTGCTTGCTGCAAACTTGCAACAGGGTTAAATCCCCATTCAGCCAAAAAATTAAGCATTGCTTCGTAAGAAATTAAACCGCCATTATCCGAGATATGATAGCGTATTAGCGGGATACCGTTGTCGCCAGAAAATAACAACGTGCCGTCATTATTCACTTCAAAAAAGCGGCTTTTCGGATCATACTGCACCAGCGTTGGCAACCGCGATTCCCCGAATAAATTGCGTGCTGCTTCTGGATTGTTGGCTAAAAAGCGGCGGATGCAAATGCTCAGCGGTGTCTCGTTGCCCAAAACGCCCGCATCGGCAGTACCGTAAAGGCTCGCAGAGTTGTAATATAGATTGTCAGAATTAGTGCGATCGCTCACCAAACTCCGCCATTCTTCGCTAAACACTTCCCCCGCAAACACCATCTTAATTCGATATTTTTGCCACTCCACACCCCCAGCAATTCCGCTATCAATCACATCTTTGATAAACGGCGGATATCCCAACAATACTACTTGCTCGAAATGATCCCCAAGTTCCTGCACAACTCGAAATATCTCAGTCTTATTATTCCCAGGCGTTACAACTGTAACGGGATAACCCTTACTCGCTAGATAGCGGCAGCAATTCGCCGTGTACATTCCCCCAACCCAAGTCCCCAAAGCAAAGCAAATCACAGCTAAAGTTGAGCGAGTATCGGCGGAAAAACTGTCGTGAAATATTTGTTCAAAACGAGCGGCAATTTGCAACTCGTCGCTGATAAAACGCGGCCAAAATGTCGGGTTTCCTGTCGAACCCGATGAAACAGCAATGAAATCGCAAGTTTCTAATTTGCCCTGGTGGCACAACTGAGGTAGCGGGTAACAGCGTAAATAATTCTCTTTGGTAATTAGCGGCAATTTTTGGAAGTCTTCAAAGGTTTGAATTGAGGCGGGATTGATGTTATGTTCAGCTAGGAAAGTCTGGTAAGCTGGTACTGTGGCAGCGACTTTTTGGAAAAGGGCGATCGCCTCGGATTCGGCAACTCGACTCTGCTGGTGTTGCAATCGTTCCTCAAGTGGCGCCCTCAAAAACTCTTCAAACGCCCCAATCGCTCGCTGACGCTGTTCTGGCTGCATGATTTGCTCCTTAAAATGCGTATTGTAAAACTTCGTTGAGTTTGTAAGCACTTATAAGCAATAGTAGTATGATGATATTATCATAGGGGCCGAGTGAAATACGCGCCATCTAAAAAATAAAAGCCTTAAATGCAGTTAACAGAACGACATATCATTAAATCTACGGAACACCGTTTCGCTGAAATTGATCGACTAGCTTTTAAATCCAAGAATCTCTACAATGCCGCCAACTACGTCATTCGTCAGAGTTTTATTTATGGATGGGGCTATGTCGGCTACAACGAAATGAACCGCTTAATGAAGTCTCACGAAGCGTACAAGGCTTTACCTGCCAAGGTTAGCCAACAAATCTTAATGGTGTTGGACAAGAATTGGAAATCATTCTTTGAAGCGGTTAAAGCTTACAAAACGGATTCCTCTAAATTCACTGGTCGCCCAAAACTGCCGAAATACAAAGATAAAACTAAAGGACGAAACATTCTCGTTTACACAATTCAAGCAATTAGCAGCAAACAGTTGAAAAAGGGAATCATTAAACTTTCGGGGGCTGACCTTTCGATCAAAACTAAAATTAATCCCGCTCGAATTTGCCAAGTCAGATTAGTTCCCAAATGCGATTGCTATGTAATGGAGGTGATTTATGAGGAACCGGAGTCCACCTTTAGTGGTGACAACTTTGTAGCTAGCATTGATTTAGGACTGGATAATTTAGCGGCGCTAACTTCAAGTCAACCGGGGTTTACCCCACTGTTGGTTAACGGGCGACCGTTGAAATCTATCAACCAGTTCTACAACAAGCGCAAAGCCAAGTTGCAATGTCAGTTGAAAAGAAATCGCAGAACCTCATGTCGCATTCAGCGTTTAACTCGCTGTCGCCACCAAAAAGTTGATAATTACTTGCATCACACAAGCCGCCTAATTGTTGACCATTTGGTAGCGAAACAAATTGGGACGCTAGTAATTGGTAAGAATGCACAATGGAAAACCGAGATCGATCTAGGGAAGCAAACTAACCAAAACTTTGTCAGCATTCCTCACGCTCGATTAATCGAGATGTTGGATTACAAAGCTCGACTGGTTGGAATCGAAGTAATTGTACAAGAAGAGTCCTACACCTCGCGAGCGAACTTCCTGGGTTTAGACCCAATCCCAGTTTACGGAAAAACTGATAAAGACCCCGTTTTCACGGGCAAGCGAATTAAACGAGGTTTGTACAAAACATCAATTGGTCAATTAATCAATTCTGATGTTAACGGTTCGTACAATATCCTCAGAAAAGCAATCTCAAATGCGTTTAGCAATGGGATAGGGAGCTGCGTAGTTCAGCCGAGGCGGGTCAATCCGCTCAAAGTAAAAGTGAAAGGGGCGGGGCTTGAAGCCTCCCATGTCTATAAATGACTATACTTTTACCAGCTATTTTGCACCTCGATCGCTCAAGATTCAATTAGTAGCGCTAACGCCCGATCGCACATTGGGCTGGACGCTAAAAATTTGAACACACTTTGAGGTCGATCGAAAAAATGGCGCAGTAGATAAACTTCCATAGCACGAAACCGCTGTTTTCACAATAACCACAGGGGATAGCCAAGCTGCCGATCGACTAATCAACACTGACACACTATGGCAAGATTAAATCAGCGATCGCCCAAAACTCCCAGTCTCAGTCAAGCGTGAAAATCCGACGCAGCAAGTTCCAATGAACAATCCCATCTACCCCGGCATAACTCTCAACAACCACTACCGCATCGTCCGCGAATTGGGACACGGAGGCTTCGGACGCACCTACCTGGCTGAAGACGCCCACCGATTTAACGAACCCTGCGTTTTAAAAGAATTTGCGCCCCAAGTACATGGAAGTTACGCTTTACAAAAATCCGAGGAACTGTTCGAGCGGGAAGCGGGAGTGCTCTACAAGCTGCAACACAATCAAATTCCCCGCTTTCGCGAACTCTTCCGCGTCAGTATCAGCGATCGAGGCTACCTATTTTTCGTCCAAGACTACGTGCCCGGTCAAACTTACCGCTTTCTGCTCGACGCCCGCAAGCGTCAGGGTTTGCGGTTCATAGAAGCAGAAATCAATCAATTACTGCTGCAGATTTTGCCCGTGCTCGAATACATTCACTCTTTGGGAGTGATTCACCGCGACATCTCCCCGGACAACCTGATTCTGCGGAGTTCTGACGGGATGCCCGTGCTGATCGACTTTGGCGGAGTAAAACAAGTCGCCGCCACCGTAGAGTCTCTATTCGCTGAGGCTAACGGCACTCTCGCCCCCGCGACTCGCATCGGCAAGCTCGGCTATGCTCCCGTCGAACAGATGCAGATGGGCATTGTCTCTCCCCACAGCGATTTGTACGCTCTGGCGGCCACGGTTTTGGTGTTGCTGACTGGGAAGGAACCCCATCAATTGCTCGACAGCCATACCCTGAATTGGAACTGGCGGGGGGAATGTTCTCTGTCTCCGAATTTGTCCCTGGTGCTGGATAAAATGCTTGCTCAGGAGCCGAGCCAGCGTTACTCCTCGGCTCGCGAGGTAATGCTCGCTCTCTCCGGCAATCCGCCGTTACAGCCACCTTTGCCACCAGCCCCGGATTTTGGTATCACCCAGCCACCAGATTTCTCGCCTATACCCGTGCCCGCTCCCACACCAAAACTGCCGGGAACTCCGGTGCGAGTTGCTGCTATTGGCAATCAGCAAAAAATGCCTGCTTGGAAAATGGTTTTGTTCGTGGTGGCGGTGCTCTCAAGTATGGGGGGAGTTGGCTGGTTGGCGGGCAATTCTTTGTTAAATCTGCAATCAAAAGTGCAGAAAGTTCCCCAGCCTTCAAGCCCGAAGCAGCAGCAAGAAGATGCTTTGCAAGATCGCTTTGTCAAGCTCAAAATTGACGATCGATTCTATAACGGTTACGTCAACCTTGTGGACGAGACTTTCTATGCCAAATACCCGGAATTGGGGGGACGATTGTTAAAAGAAGGCGAGGAAGATCGCCAGTGGCGCGAAAGATGGCAGAAAATCGGCGAGGAGTTGCTCGACAAGCTGGAAAATCTCAGCAGCGACGCTAGATCACGGTTGGGCACTTACGACACCACTGATATCGATCGCTGGAAAACTGAGGTTAACAAGCTGAATTTGAGTAGTCGGGCTTTGTACGATTTGGCTGATGCTAGGTTCTTTTATTGGTTTCCACAACAGCCGCGCGATCGCAATATCATTGGTTTGCCGATCGGACAAATTTGGCAAGCAATTACCGCCGACGAACTCGAAGCCTTACAAGCTGGAGCAACTGTCGAAAGCGTTGAATTTGACCGCCTATCGAAGAGCAAAAGCCTCGCAGGCAATCTCAAACCCGGAGAAGGGAAAGCTTACATTGCCAGGTTCGCTCAAAATCAAACTTTGCGCGTGAATTTGCAAGCACCGCGCAAATCTACCCTACTGTCAATTTATACTCCGGGGCGGACAAAGGGCGCGCGAGCTTTGCTGGAAGATGCAGAAGGACTTAGTTGGTCAGGATTGCTGGATGATACTGGTTTTTATGAATTCGTGGTAGTTTCTCAAGCATCTGAGCCGATCCCTTACGAGTTGAACCTGACTGCCGAATAACTGCTATTGACAATCAAGCATCCAGGATACCCGCCACGTGATTCATCCGTCCAGAAATAAAAAATCTGTATCCGATAAAGGAGCCCCCGAATTTATCCGTGGGGTCAATGCTAAAATCCAAAATCTAAAATCTAAAATCTAAAATCTAAAATCTGTTGACGCTCTCGATCCACCCAGGCAATAATAAGGTAATACCAATCAGGTAAGTTTTCCTGTTCAAAGAAAGAATATGCTGAGATTCGCGATCGTAGCTTTAGTGACTTTGGGATTAGTATTAGTGACTGCACTAGGTTTACATCCGGCCAATGCGACAGTCAGCAATCCCGAATTTTATGCTTGGAACTTTGCCTCTGTAGGCAGTAGCGAGCTGGTTTGTAAAAAGACCGTGGTAGTTCCGCAAGACCGGATAATTCCGTCATCATCCATGCACGCTGTCAGTATCACTTCTGCAATTGTAGATTCCAAGTTTTGCGCGAATTCCACTAAGCCTGTGAATTAAGGCACCGCATAATAGGATTTCGGGTTAGAGAACCATAATTAAGTTCTCCGTTAATCGATTTTAGATGTTAGATTTACTTCACAGATGAATCTGGGAGATTGAACCTTAATCTAAAATTTTTATCTCTCCACTACTGTTGTCTGAAAGCAAGTATCTTTTTTTGGATGAATCAGGATGCTGCATCCTGATTCATCTATGGAGATAAAACTCTAGTTTTCCGTACAAACACGGACTAATTATGAACAATTAACCGGACATCATATAAGTGATAGTCTGAGTAATTTTCGCCATCGGCGCACTGAAACTGTTCGCTAATTTTTTTATGAGAAATATTGGGGATTTTGTAATAAAAGTTTATCGAACGAGTAGGGCGCAGCAGTTTTCTGCTTTTGAAAGAGATCGAAATTTTCCCAATTTGGGCAGTTCTTTGATTGTGACTTAAGAACCGAGGGAAAATATTCAGCCATTTGGCTAATCATTTATTGGCTAATTGGCCCAATTACTAATTCCCTAGTTTGAGTATGCTAGAGTTAGTCAGGTTCAGATATATAGTGGCATCTGTTATCTAAGTATCATGCTCAAAATTTTGGTAATTGAAGACGACGAATTAATCCGGGAAACTCTTCTGCAACTTCTGGAATCTCACAGCTACCGGGTCATTGCGGCCGAGAACGGTCGAGCTGGGGTGCAGATGGCACTTTCGGAGATACCGGATTTAATTTTGTGCGATGTGCAGATGCCGGAACTCGACGGTTATGACGTGTTGCGGACTCTGCGGCAAAACTCTCTAGCTGCAACAATTCCATTTATTTTCCTCACGGCTCAAAGTGACAAAACCGATTTTCGTCGGGGGATGGAATTGGGGGCAGACGATTACCTGACAAAGCCGTTTACCAAGGCTGAATTGCTGGGAGCCATTGCTTCTCGCGTCTTGAAACGGCAAACTATTACTCAACCGCTGACAGTCGCGCTTCACCAAGCAGAAGCCAGACTCAAAGATTTAGTTAACGACTCCACCAAGGTTACAACTCTCTCTCCTGAAAAGTTTGCTCTCGAAGCTTTGCTGCGCCACGCTTTGGCACAAGGTGAGTTTCAGGTATACTATCAGCCACAAGTGAATATTGCGACCGGTCAAGTTATCGGCGCCGAAGCTTTAGTGCGCTGGCAAAATCCCGATCGAGGTATAATTTCTCCCGTCGAATTTATTCCCTTAGCAGAAGAAACAGGTTTAATTATTCAGATTGGGGAGTGGGTACTGCTTTCAGCTTGCGCTCAAGCCGCTAGTTGGCTGGCTGCAGGGTTTTCCCCCTTTACAATATCAGTAAATTTGTCTGCGCGACAGTTGTCAGACCCGGAACTCAAGGCGCGAATCGTGCAAATATTGGAAACTACAGGTTTAGATCCTGCTAATTTAGAATTAGAAATGACCGAAAGCGCTTTGGTGGAAAATGCGACAGTAGCAGGCGCTACTTTAAACGAACTTAAAGCTCTAGGGATTCGGATTGCTATTGACGACTTCGGCACCGGTTACGCTACTTTAGGATATCTCAAGCAATTTGCTTTTGACAGTTTAAAGATCGATCGAATTTTCGTCCGTAATGCCAACGAAGATGCTCAAAATGCTGCTATTACTACAGCAGTAATTTTACTGGGTCACAGTTTGAACATGACTGTAATTGCTGAGGGAGTGGAAACAGAAGCAGAACTAGATTTTTTGAAACAACATCAGTGCGATATCATGCAGGGGTATCTGTTCAGTCGCCCCGAACCAGCAGCGATAATTGAAAGTATGTTGGTTGCCGACCCAAGTTTGTTCGCGCCGCCGCCAGCAGCACCTGGTCGCGTTGTTCCTTTTGTACCTGTGTCTGAACCCGAAAAATCTAAAAACCTTTCAATGTCGGGTCTAGGAATAGTGTAAGTGTCACCAAAATTTCTGTTTTATAGGATAAAATTCTTTCTTTTACCTTCTATTTTCGGCATAAAAGTTGACGCTTCTTCGTAAAAAGTTGTAGCTTTTGATGATAGGCCAATCAAAGAAAGAGATTGTTCCCCATATTGCTCTATTGCTTCCCCTTTTAGGCGCTAGGCGCCCCTAATTGGACTATTTGAGAAATTGTGGCGTCTTGAAATTGCAAGCCTTTATTAAGTTGCAGCAGGTAAACTCAATTAAGTTCCTACTTTGGGACTGGCAGTTTCAATAACTGTCCAACTGGAATTGGTGCAAGCCTGTCATGGAAAGAATATTAGTGGTGGACGACGAAGCAGACTGTCAAACAGTCTTAGCAATGTACCTGGAAAGTCAAGGATATCGGGTGGAATGCGCTAATTCAGGGGCTGAGGCGCTCTCGATGTTTGAAAATGCCCCCCCAGATTTGGTAATTTCAGATGTCATGATGCCGGAAATGGACGGGTTTGAGTTTTGTCGCCGTTTGCGAACTACCCGTTTGGGACAGTTAGTCCCCTTTATATTTTTGTCGGGTCAAGGCGAGTTGGAGTCAAAAGTTGAAGGTCATTCGATCGGCGGTGACGATTATCTGGTAAAACCTTTTCAGTCTGAAGAAATCTTAGCTAAGGTAAAAGCGCAGTTAGAGCGCTCTCACCGCATTCACGCCGAGATTGTCCGACTGCTGCAAACTTCTAGCGGTAGGGCGGTGGAACCACAATTTGTGCCAGTCTTGCCAGCACCTGCACCTTTGCCTTTAACACCAGCCGAGGAAAGAGTTTTTTGGGAGGTTATCCAGGGTTATACTAACAAACAAATTAGCGATCGGCTGTTTATTAGCCCCCGGACTGTGCAAGCTCATTTAGGCAGCATTTTCAGCAAATTACAGTTAGAAAATCGTGCCCAGCTTGTGAGATTTGCCCTAGAAAGAGGATACAAACCACCTCAAACTTAACTCGGAGTTCAACCTAGGGTGCGCCAGCCAGCCAGCCAGTCGATTTTAGATTTTAGATTTTAGATTTTAGATTTATTCCACAGATTCATCTGGGAGCTAAAACTTTAGTCTAAAATTTTGATCTTTCCACGACTTAAGTCGCGGGATTGTATCCGTTTTCGGGCCGGGTTAGTCGATTTTAGATTTTAGACTTTAGATTTATTCCACAGATTCATCTGGGAGCTAAAACTTTAGTCTAAAATTTTGATCTGTCCACGACTTAAGTGGGGAGCTTGTATCCATTTTTGGGAGGCGTCAAAAACTCCGGTAGCTGCCAAAATAATGGAGGCTGACGCACTCAGCAGGCAGATTATTCCACATTCAAAACACAATAAGGATAATTAGTTATCACACAAACCCCTGGCCCAAAATTCGTACCCCGGAAGTTGGCACGTTCCAAATCACCCTGCCGCACGTTATTCGCCGCATCAATATTTGTCCCGGCCAATTGAGCCCCAGGAAGCCTAGTATTTGACAAAATAGCATTCTGCAAATTAGTATCACGCACATCCGCGAAAGACATATCCGCTCCGCTTAAATTCGCACGATGCAAATTAACTCTAAACAGCAGCGAACGCCTCAAATCGGCATTCGACAAATTAGCTTGCAGCAGATAAGCTTCGCCCAGATTCGCATTAAAAAGCTTAGCACCGCGCAAATCCGCACTCGTCAAATTCGCTCGCCCCAAAAAAGCATTAGACAAATCCGCATTTCGCAGATTAGCACCATTCAATTCAGCCCCGTACATCTCCGCATTAACTAAGTTAGCATTTGCCAAATTAGCCTCACTTAAATCCGCTTCCAGCAAATTAGCTTCATAGAGATTTGCTCCGCTTAAATCCGCTCCTCTTAAATTAGCTCTGTACAAGCTAGCCTTAAACAAATCAGCATTTCTCAAGTCACAGCCTTCGCACTCTTTAGTTTCCAGCAATTGCCTAACATGATCGGGATTTTGAGCTTGAACGGGAGCTGCCAGCCCAAACAAAGCTAAACTTGCCGTTACAGTTGCCAAGAGTTTAAGTTTCACAAACAAACCTCACTGCTACTTCAAACAAATTATACTAGCAAACTATAGACTTAAAACCGATATCCTTCTCTCTTTTCTCTTCCTCTGCGTTCTCTGCGCCCTCTGCGCCCTCTGCGGTAAATATTCAAAAAAATGATTCGCAGCCAAAGATATAGACCTGCTTCCAGCAAGGCGGGCAAAGCCCGCCCTACTTAACTTAATTAAGCTTCATCTAAAGCAGCAACACCCGGCAATTCCTTACCTTCGAGCAGCTCCAAACTAGCACCGCCACCCGTAGAAATGTGGCTCATTTGTTCACCTAAATTCAACTGTTCAACAGCCGCCACCGAGTCACCACCACCGATAATTGTGGTAGTACCAGTTTTAGTAAGTCCAGCCAAAGAATGAGCAATACCTTCAGTTCCCACAGCAAACTTCTCCATCTCAAACACGCCCATCGGCCCGTTCCAGATTACCGTTTTGCAATCGGCCAAAGCATCTTGGAAAGTTTTTACTGAATCCGGGCCGATATCCAAACCCATCCAACCGTCGGGGATGCTTTCTACAGGAACAGTTTGAGTGTTAGCATCAGCAGCAAACTTGTCAGCAACTACCACATCAGTAGGTAACAGAAAAGTAACTCCCCGTTCCTTCGCCTTAGCTTCCAAAGACTTAGCCAGTTCCAGCTTGTCCTCTTCCACCAAAGACTTGCCAACGTTCAAGCCACGAGCTTTGTAGAACGTGAAAACCATGCCACCGCCCAACAGCAGTTTGTCGCACTTTTCGAGCAGTTTTTCAATGACTCCAATCTTGCTGGAAACCTTAGAACCGCCGATTATAGCAGCTAAAGGACGCTGAGGATTGTCGATCGCACTGCCGAGATATTGCAGTTCTTTCTCCATCAAAAACCCAGCCACAGAAGGACTCAGATACTTAGTAACCCCCTCAGTAGAAGCGTGAGCTCGGTGAGCAGTACCAAAAGCATCATTGACATACAAATCGGCCACAGAAGCTAACTTCTTAGCAAATTCTGGGTCGTTTGCCTCCTCCTCTGGGTAGAAGCGGACATTTTCCAGCAACAGCACATCGCCATCTTGCATCCCGGCTACTGTAGCAGCGACTTCATCACCGATGCAGTCGTCAGTCTTTTTGACCTCTTTACCCAACAATTCCGACAGGCGTTTCGCAACCGGCGTCAAGCGCAACTTCTCCGTCACACCCTTGGGACGGCCGAAGTGGCTGCACAAAATCACCTTAGCGCCCTTGGACGCTAAATCTTGAATTGTCGGCAGAGCCGCCCGGATGCGAGTATCATCGGTGATATTGCCGTTGTCGAGCGGCACGTTAAAGTCCGCCCGCACCAATACCCGTTTGCCCGATAAGTCCGATGCCGATAAATTTGCTACAGTTTTTTTTGTCACAGGATTAACCTCCTAATATGTGTGTTTTTGTCGAATTCCGTTGAAATGGCGGCACTGGTAACTTGCACCCCGGCCTCGGACGCATTCAACCGCGCCCGTACAAAAAACGGAAGATGGAACAAACGGCACTGATTGGCTTAACCTAAACATTTTATCGGAGTCCGTGTCCCGGAGATGTGCAGTATGTTCAAGACAGTCTTATTTCCTGTAGATCAAAGCCGAGAAGCCCGCGAAGCTGCCGAAAAGGTGGTCAATATCGTAAAAACCTACGGTGCTCGTTTAGTTATTCTCTCGGTAGTCGAGCCCCCAGCCGAGGAGGCCGACGCCCCCGCGCGAGAGGTGATGACTTCCCCCGAAGCAGTCGCCAAACTGCTTTCTGAGGCCCAATCGATGTTTTCCCAGCAGGGAATTGAAGCTGAAATCATCGAACGGGAAGGCAAACCAGCTTTCACGATTTGCGATGTGGCTGACGAAATTGGGGCGGATTTGATTGTGATGGGCTGTCGGGGGATGGGTTTAACCGATGATGGGGCGTCTGACAGCGTTACCAATCGGGTGATCAATCTGTCTCCTTGTGCAGTTTTGATTGTGCCTTAGTCAGTTGACTGTTGACTGTTGGCAGTTGACGGTTGGCAGTTGTTAGTTGTCATTCAAGAACTAACAACTAAGAACTAACCAATAACAACAGTCAACAGTCAACTAACCAATCACAACTAACCAATCACAATAGTCAACAGTCAACAGTCAACAGTCAACAGTCAACTAACTAATGAAAATTCACTGGTATCCCGGTCACATTGCCAAAGCTGAACGGGCATTAAAAGAACAGCTAAAGCGGGTAGATGTGGTGCTCGAAGTCCGAGATGCCCGCATTCCATTGGCTACTTATCACCCCCAAATGCCGAGCTGGGTGGGCGGCAAGCCGCGAGTCTTGGTCATCAACCGCATGGATATGATTACACCTCGATCGCGCGAGGCGTGGGAAACATGGTTTGAGTCCCAGGGGGAAACTGCGTATTTTACTAATGCCGAGCACGGTCACGGAGTACATGATGTGGCGGATGCCGTGCAGAATGCTGGCGTGCAGCTAAATAAAAGAAGGTTCGATCGAGGTATGCTGCCCCGTCCAGTCCGGGCAGTGGTAATGGGATTTCCCAATGTGGGAAAATCTGCTTTAATTAATCGGCTGTTAGGGCGGAGAGTGGTGGATAGTGCTCGCAGAGCTGGAGTAACTAAATCGCTCCGATGGATTCGCATTTCTGACGAAATTGAATTATTAGACGCGCCTGGAGTGATCCCAACCCGAATTAACAATCAAGAAAATGCCATAAAATTAGCTATTTGCGAAGATATTGGCGAAGCAGCTTACGACAATCAGGTAGTAGCAGCAGCGATGGTAGATTTGCTGCAAGGGCTGGAGGCGGCTGATGACACGTTGATATCACTATCTGGTTTCAAATCCAGGTATAAATTAGATCCAGCCTCTAGTAATGGTGAAGATTATTTGCACGAGGTCGCAAAAGACAAGTATAAAGGAGATGTCGAACGAACGGCGCGGCAGATGTTAAACGATTTTAGAACTGGTGTTTTGGGTCAACTTACTTTGGAGTTGCCGCCGGCTTGATCAGACTCGTAACCTACAACTAATCAGAAATGGTATTCAATAGAGAGTTGCTGACGCGGAGAATGTCAACTTCGTCTCCTATGTGTAATATTTTTTCTGCTGCTTGAGGTGCGAGTCGCGTGTTAACTATCAGCCGACTAAAGTGATTTAAATGCCCTTTTATTACCAGGTCAGGCATGATTTCCTTCTGCTTGGCTGTTAGTATATTTTTAAAATTTATATCGCTTGCTTGCGTCGCATAATTTCGCGTAGATAGGATACATGGCTGACCGGGATTAATAGCTTCAAATATTACTGTTCCTATTTTCAACCTCACAATTTCATCTGCTTGTGGAAAAAGTTGGTCTTCCCAAAAAGCCGGGACATCTCCTATTTCAATATTAGCTCGCAAGCGATGGCGCATCTCGTTAACGCAAACTCTCGGAAACCAAGATGCAACTTCGGCAATTGTTTCGGTACTGATAATGCTTGGCCCTGGTGCAGCCGTATTGTCGGGAAAACCTGTAAGCAAGTTTTCAATTAATTTGACAGGGAAACCAAAGTAGCTGCTCAACCAAGATTCTATTCCCAAGCGTTCTCTATCTACATGAAAAAATATTTCTTGTTCGGTGCCTTGAATTTTCAGACCGGCAATTCTCTTTTTGATGTCAAAGGATAAGCGTAGAAAACTGACTCCGCTGTTGTGCTTAGTGTTAACCAATTCTCCTGCTGCATCGCAGATTGCAAAAGAACGATCGCCTTCTAGAGCTCCGCTGGCTAGAATAGGTGCTTGACTGACTGCTATGCCGTCAAGGGACTTGACCGGATAGATATGAATGCTGGCAACGTAGGACATTTCGAGCCATTGATAAATAATAGTCGTTTTAGATACATTCTAGCATCCCTGTCCGCAGAAGGATGACTGCCATTGACTTTACTAAATAAAATATGAATGAAATAAAAATGGGCTACTTTTTTGAACTTTACATTGTGCCGGAGCAGCTTGTAAAGAAAAATCAAAGAAGTCTGACTGAGCTTGTGGTATATATTATGCTAACAAATACAAACAATTGAACCGAGTTGCAAGCAATGACTAAAAGCGAAAGAGCAGGTATGATTTCGCGACGGAATTTAATGCTGAGGGCTGGTGCAGGGATGCTGGCGGCAAGCTTGGCACCAGCGTTTTTACAAGCCGAAGTAGCAAAGGCAGAGGCAATCTCTGACATTACTCCTACTGACATTACTCCTAACAGTGCTCTTAAGAAATTGATGGAGGGGAATCAACGCTACATTGAGCAAAAACGGACATTTCCCGACCAAGCTCGATCGCGAGTTGTAGAAGTAGCACAGGGTCAACATCCGTTTGCAACTATCCTGGCTTGTTCTGATTCGCGGGTTGCTCCCGAAATTATTTTCGACCAAGGATTAGGGGACTTATTTGATATTCGAGTAGCTGGAAATTTCCTCGACGATGTAGTTCTTGGGAATATAGAATATGCCACCTTAGAATTAGGCGTGCCACTATTAGTAATTCTGGGTCACGAACGCTGCGGTGCTGTCAAAGCAGCTTTAGATGGTAAAGCTGTGCCGGGTCACATTAGCACTTTGGTGGCGGCGATTAAACCCGCAGTAGATTCGACCAAAGGTCAAACAGGCAATGCGTGGGATAATGCAGTCAGAGCTAATGTGAAAATGAATGTAAATAAGTTACAATCCTCGTCGCCTATTTTAGCTGAAGCAATCAAAGCCGGCAAGCTTAAAGTTGTTGGGGGCCGCTATGATTTGGATAGCGGCAAAGTAGAGATAATTGCTTGATTTGGCTGGTAATTTTCAGAATTTGTAGGGTAGTGCCAAGAGTGCCTACCCCTTGGGGAGCGAGGGTAAACCATCGGGGATTGCCCCTAAAAATTATTGGGTAACGATAAAGTAGATAGGGAAGTTTACATTAAACCCATTTCTTGTAGTCCCCGGCGCAAGCGTTCTGCTTCAAAAGGGCGGCGCTGTTCGTGAAGGGCGATCGCTCTTTTGAATTCTGCTAAACTCTCTGGCATTTTGCCAATTTTTAGCAAGGCAACTGCCAAGTTTTGATGAGCTTCCGCGTGTTCTGGATCGATTTTAATCGCTTGTCTGTAATAGGCGATCGCATCTGCTAAATTTCCGGCTGCCTTCAACGTCAGTCCTAAATTGTAGTGACCTACTGCAAAATTGGGGTCTATTTTTAAAGCTGCTTTGTAAGCTTTTTCAGCAGATTTCAAATCTCCTTCATCTTTGAGCAAATTGCCCAAATTATTGTAAGCACCCAACTTGAGTGGTGGGAACACATTGGTATTAATTGCCGCTTGATAGTGTTCTTTTGCTTTTACAAATTGCTGCTGCTGGCGATATGCAATTCCCAAATGATAGTTCAGCTCGTAAACAATAGAATCATCAATTGCCTCGGCAGTCAAGCCTTTGTTTAATAAATTAATTCCCCGCCCGATTTGCCCGCTTTCTACATACAGCGCACCTAATTTGCTACAAGCATAAGCATCGTTTGGATAATAAGCTATATAGCGTTCCATTGCTGCTTGAGCTTTTTGGAATTTACTTTTTGCGGCGATCGCATCTTTTTGATAACCAGAGTGCCAAATCGCCACATCGGGGAGAGAAGCTATTTTCCAATTTGGTTCCCTGTGCAAAATCTCAGCCACGCTGTCGTCTACCATGGCGTGGTAAGGGCGAGAAAAGCGGATGTCGGGGCGATTGCGAAACAAGCGCGACACTAGGGAATAGGGAGATTGAGAGGCACCGATTTCTTGGCGGATGAGATTGATTAGCAGCAGTTGCTCGCTCGCAATTGCCTGCTTAATTTGAGGTAGAATCTCCGGTACCAAAACCTCATCGGCATCCAATACCAAAATCCAGTCGCCCTGGGCGTGCTTCAGACACTCATTGCGCGCCGCTGCGAAGTCGTCGCACCATTCAAAGTCATAAACCCTCGCCCCGGATTCTCTGGCAATTTCACGGGTGCGATCGCCCGATCCCGTATCCACCACCACTATTTCGTCAACAACACCCTTAACGCTGTCCAAAGTCCGCGACAGTGTTGCCTCTTCATTCTTCACAATCATGCACAGAGTCAGATCCATCGGGCGCAAACTTTCCTCATTTCACAAAATTATTGTAATTTTTTTACCAGTAAAACACAAAAAGTCCCAGAAAAAATTCTCCTATTTCCTTTTTGCTTTGAGCATAAGTACCTTTCTTCCCTCGAAAAAGTGGGTTAACTCTTTTGAGATATTAAAAAACCTCAAACTCGGACGATTCATGAGAAATCCTACCACTTTCAGTTCATCCCTGCGGTAGAGGTAAGAGCGGGATAGGGGTTGTTATTCTTAGAACATAAGACAAGGCACAAGAAAAGTTTAAGTATTCAGGAGAAAGAGAAATGGGAATTATTGCTTGGATCGTTTTAGGACTGATTGCCGGTGCGATCGCCAAAGCCATTTATCCGGGATCTCAAGGCGGCGGTTTTCTGGCAACAACAGGTTTAGGAATTTTGGGCGCCCTAGTGGGAGGTTATCTAGGTCAAGTCTTGCTGGGGACGAGCGGGGGAGCATCCTTCGGAGCATTGACACTACCCAGCATAGCTTTTGCAGTCGTAGGTGCGATCGTTCTACTTTTCATCTGGGGATTGTTAACTCAGCGTGCTGCATAACAAATATTGCCAATTCCCAGTCGATCGACTTTTAGGGTATTCATAAACCCGGTTTCTTGAAAAAACCGGGTTTTTCAGTTGTTTGTAGGTGCGTCAATCGATTTTAGATTTTAGATTTTAGATTTTAGATTCTAGAGGCGACCCCACGGATAAATGCGGGGGCTCTTCTGATTTTCGATTTGCGATTTTGGATTGATTCCACGGATAAATCCGGGGGCTGTACCATCAAGAAATTCTTGGCCAATCGATTTTAGATTTTAGATTTTAGATTTTAGAGGCGACCCCACGGATAAATGCGGGGGCTTGAGAGTTTTCGATTTGCGATTTTGGATTGATTCCACGGATAAATCCGGGGGCTGTACCATCAAGAAATTCTTGGTCAGCCTACTTTTACCAAATCCGGGTTAAAAACCCCTATCAGACTCAGCGCTTGCAACGGTTCAAGAGCAAAACTTTCGTCTCAACAGAGCGGGACTAAGAATAAAGGGGTAAAAATCCCGGACTTGGTATTAATTAATCAATTCGCAAATTGAAAGGCAAGCGAACATAAATCCCCTGCGGGTCGTTCATCGACTTGATCACAGCCAATTCCTCTTGCATTTTCTTAAATTCGGCCGTTAGCGGGTCGAGTTTGGCGGCTGGTTTCAAAACGTGAACGCCTGAAATTCTTTCCAAAATTCGCTCCTCCAAGCTGCGGCGTTTTGGATATTCTTCCAACTTCCAATCATCGCCGAGTTTAGCTTGCTTAGCCGCTTCTCTGACAGCATCTTCAAGGCCACCAATTTCATCGACTAAACCCAACTGTTTCGCGGCGGTACCAGACCACACCCTGCCTTGAGCAATTTCTTGTACCTTGTTTTTCGGCAGTTTGCGGGAGGTGGCGACTTTAGTAATAAATCGATCGTAAATGCGATCGACTATCCTCTGAATATTCGCCAATTCTTGAGGATTTTTCGGGCGGGCAACCGTGTTAGTATCCGCAAAGCGACCGGTTTTCACCACGTCCCAAGTTAGACCGTTGTTAGCAGCCAATTTTTCGGCGTTGAACAGCATTCCAAAAACACCAATAGAACCAGTAATCGTATTGGGTTCGGCAAAAATGCGGTTGGAACCCATCGAAATCCAATAGCCGCCGGAAGCTGCTAAATTGCCCATTGAAACAATAACGGGTTTCTTTTTCCCCGTCAGCATCACTTCGCGCCCAATGACTTCGGCCGCCGTCGCACTGCCTCCGGGACTGTTGACGCGCAAAACTACCGCTTTTACGTCGTTATCTTCTCGGATTTTCCGCATTTCTTGAGCGATGCGATCGCCTCCTACTTCAGTCGGGCCCCCTTCGCCGTCTACAATTTCTCCCTCGGCGTAAAGTATAGCAATTTGGTTTTTATTGTTAGCGTGAGTTGAGTTTTTATTCTCAGCAATTTTCGCGTAGTTTTTCAAACTAATTTGCTTGAAAGATTTGTTTTCGCGATCGGTTCCTGTGAGTTTTTTGAGTTCAGTCGATATTTCGTCAAAGTATACAACTTTATCAACTAACTTGTTTTTGAGAGCTTCGTCAGCCATCAAAGTTCCGCCACTATCTGCAAGCGCTTGCAGTTGCGGAACAGTCACTTTGCGACTCGGGGCGACAGTTTGCAGGTATTCTCCCCACATATCTCCGAGCAACTTTTGAGTTTGCTGGCGATTTTCTGGACTCATTTTTGTGAGCAAAAACGGTTCAACGGCTGACTTGTATTTGCCGACGCGAGTCACTTGCACTCCCACGCCGTATTTTTCCAAGGCACCGGTGAAAAACATTGCCTGACTGCTAAAACCGTTGATTTCCAAAGCGCCGTAAGGATTGACGGCAATTGTATTAGCAACGGAACCGAGGTAATAATCTCGCTCGTTCCAGTCCATCTGGTAAGCAAAAATAGGTTTTTTGGCATCTCGGAAACGCTGCAATGCCGATCGAACTTCTTTGAGATTGGCAAACCCGCTGCTGCTCGAATCCGAGCTGCCTTCGAGATAAATGCCAACGATTTTCGGGTCTTTTTTCGCATATTCGATCGTGTCTAAAACAGTCCGTAGCGTCACTGTATCGCCGGAATCTTCCGAAAGCACTTCTTCAATCGCCGCGCCAGTGCTACGGCTCGGTTTGCTGTCGGTGATATTTGAAGAAAGGTCTAATACCAATACAGACTTATCTTTAACTTGCGGGCCTGAATCTTTAGACGACGATGCCGCCATAGCAATTAGCAGTACCAGTCCCCCCAATCCGATGCTGCCCAGCAGCAGCAGTCCTAGGAAGGTTCCCAGTAAACTTGCACAGGTATATTTTAGGAAATCTTTCATTAGATAATTGGTAATTAGTTATTAGTCAATAGTCAGTAGTCAGTAGTCATTAGTCATTAGTCAGTAGTCATTAGTTATATCACATCCGGTTAGAGCGGAATGATACCGAGCGTGCAAGCGTCCCCGCACGCGATCGAGACGCTCGCACTGCACTCGGAAAAATATGATTCCGATGCCAGCGGAAATGATATTATTGGTAATTCCTGGAAGTAGGATTTAGCACTTATCTGCTGTCGTTAGTTATTAGCTTATGACTAATGACTGTTGACTAATGACTGCTGACTAATGACTTTTGACTGCTGACTCACTTTTATCTTAACCTTTCCAAAACCCCAGAATGTTTTAACTCATCCAAATTACCGCAGCCTGTACAGAACATCACGGTGGCGATTTCTGCAATTAATACCTCAGCAAGGAGGGCTGCGGCTGATTCCGATTCCGCTGCAGCTTGTAGAAACGGCCGCGCCAGTCCCGCAATATCCGCGCCAAGGGCGAGAGCCTTCGCTGCATCCAACCCATTCTGCAATCCTCCAGAGGCAATCAGAGGAACATCCGGCGCTACGGCGCGGGTGCTGACAATGCACTCGGCTGTTGGTATTCCCCAGTCGGCAAAGGTTGCGCCCAACCTGCGCTGCTTGCCATCTTTAGCTCGCTCTCCTTCTATTTTCGCCCAAGAAGTACCTCCGGCCCCGGCAATGTCGATCGCACCTACCCCAGCGGCGAGCAATTTCTTTGCCATTTTTCCTGAAATACCGTTGCCGACTTCTTTAGCAATAACTGGTACTGGTAATTTATCGCACAATTTGGCAATTTTATCTAGCAGTCCTTTAAAGTTAGTATCGCCTTCGGTTTGAACGCACTCTTGCAGCGGATTGAGGTGCAAAATTAGTGCGTCTGCTTCTAAAATATCAACAATTTTTTGGCACTCTTCCAAACCATAATTGTAGTTTAGTTGAACTGCTCCGATATTGGCAAATAACAGAATATCGGGAGCGCGACGACGGACGGCAAATGTAGGAGCTAGTTGAGGATTTTCTACAACGATTCGCTGGGAACCGACTCCCATTGCTAGTTTGTATTCTTGAGCAACATCGGCGAGGCGATAATTGATTGTCTGGGCTAATTCTGTGCCGCCGGTCATCGAGGAAATTAGCAGGGGAACGGCTAGTTTTTTGCCGAGGAATGTGGAGGTTAAATCGATTTCAGTGCGATCGAGTTCTGGCAAACAGCAGTGTTCAAAACGGTAGCGTTCTAGGCCGCTGGTAGTTTCGCGAAATTGTACGTCTTCTTCGAGGCAAATCCGCAGGTGGTCTGCTTTACGGGTTTCGGTTTGCGAGGGGGAGGTTAGCGGCAAGTTCACAGTTGCTATTTGGGGAAAGAGTTGTGATTTGGGAATATAGCAATTTTATTTCATTTTTGAGATTTTTTTATGAACCGCAGAGAGCGCAGAGGGCGCAGAGGAGAAGAAAGGAGAGATGTTCGCAAATCCTGTAAGGGTTGCTGTATTATCCAGGAACAGTCAGCGGCATTCCGTTATCGGAAGCTTTCAACTTGAGTAAAAAAGGAACGGCTTTTTGCACCCATGCTTTGACTGATGGGTAATTTGCCGCATCTTCTCCGAAACAAATATCCAGCATATCTGTGTGAATTATCCCCGGATTCAAAGGAACTGCTGCCATACCTGCGGGCAATTCTTGAGCGAGCGATCGCGTAAGTCCTTCTATTGCCCACTTGGAAGCGCAATAGGGCCCGACTTCCGGCGAAGTTGACCTTCCCCAACCAGAACTAAAGTTGACAATTATGCCGTTTTTTCGAGCAATCATTGCCGGGACAAAGTGGCGAATTATATTAGCCGTACCTTTAATATTAACATCAATTACCTGCGAAAATTCTTCGTTGCTGACATTCCAAAGAGGCGCTAGGTGATTAGCTACACCTGCATTATTAATTAGCAAATCTGGCGGCTCATTTTTTACCATAATTTCTGTTGCCCAAGCTTTTACTCGATCGTCGTTGGTGACATCCAAACAAGTAAAATGGTGGGGCGCACTATATTTTTGGTTGAGTTTCTCCACCGCTTCCGAAGAACGGGCGCATCCCACAACTGTATGTCCCAATTCAATAAACTTTTCGGTCATGGCAAGACCTAGACCGCGACTAACTCCGGTAATTACAATTAATTTTGTCATAGATTTGCTCCAAGTTTGACATTAAGTAATACAATACATATTGACTGGTGAATTGACAAATAGAGGGCAGGGAGAAAGCATGAAAGTAAAAGCAGCAGTTGCTCGTAGTGCCGGCAAACCTTTGAGCATTGAAACGGTGGATCTGGATGGGCCGCGGGCTGGAGAGGTGCTGGTGGAAATTAAAGCCACGGGTGTTTGTCACACTGATGCTTACACTCTTTCCGGTGCCGATCCTGAAGGCTTGTTTCCGGCTATTTTAGGCCACGAGGGAGCCGGGATTGTCGCAGAAGTGGGGTCGGGAGTAACGAGTGTCAAAGTGGGCGATCGGGTAATTCCTCTCTACATTCCCGAATGCCGCAACTGCGAATATTGTTTGAGCCGCAAAACAAATCTCTGTCAAGCAATTCGCGTGACTCAAGGGCAGGGAGTGATGCCCGACGGCACGAGCAGGTTTTCCATAGACGGGCAGAAACTTTACCATTACATGGGAACTTCTACCTTCGCTAATTATACAGTATTGCCAGAAATTGCAGTAGCAAAAATTCGCGAAGATGCTCCTTTTGATAAAGTTTGTTTAATCGGCTGCGGCGTAACAACTGGCATCGGCGCTGTCATAAATACTGCGAAAGTAGAGCCTGGTTCTAATGTGGTAGTTTTCGGTTTGGGTGGCGTGGGTTTGAATGTAATTCAAGCGGCTCGCATGGTGGGAGCTAACATGATTGTCGGCGTAGACTTGAATCCCGATAAGCGAGAGATGGCGGAAAAATTCGGCATGACTCACTTTGTCAATCCTCGCGAAGTGGAAGGCGATTTAGTGCCTTATTTGGTAGATTTAACCAAAGGCGGAGCTGATTACAGCTTTGAATGTATCGGCAACATTAATGTGATGCGCCAAGCATTAGAATGCTGCCACAAAGGTTGGGGTGTGAGCGTAATTGTCGGGGTAGCGGGAGCAGGTCAAGAAATTAGCACTCGCCCGTTTCAGCTAGTAACTGGTAGGGTTTGGAAAGGCACGGCTTTTGGCGGCGCAAAAGGCAGAACTGATGTTCCTAAGATTGTTGATTGGTACATGGACGGTAAAATTGATATTGATAGTCTGGTAACTCAGGTAATGCCGATCGACAAAATCAATGAAGCCTTTGATTTGATGCACAAAGGCGAAGTAATTCGCACAGTTTTGACTTTTTGAAGGAAGAAGGAAGAAGTTCGGCAACAGATTTTGTAACGGATGTAACGGATAGAATAAAGATTAATTCCCAATGCCCAATTCCCAATTCCCAATTATGCTCTCTGACTCCCTAAAACTGCACAAAGAACAGAAAAGTTTCGGTGGCAAACTCGGCTTTTACAGCCATCAATCTTCCGCTTGCAACAGCGAGATGAAATTCGCTGTTTACCAGCCGCCGCAAGCTTTATCTCAACCCGTACCAGTTTTGTATTTTCTATCAGGTTTAACCTGCACGGAAGAGAACTTTATGGCAAAAGCGGGGGCGCAACAATTTGCGGCAAAATATGGGTTAATGCTGGTTGCGCCCGACACTAGCCCGCGCAACACGGACATCCCTGGGGAAGATGAGGATTGGGATTTAGGAAGTGGTGCGGGTTTTTATGTTGATGCGACAGCCGCACCTTGGAAGGCTCACTATCGAATGTACAGTTATGTGGTTGATGAATTGCCGAATTTAATCGCCGAAAATTTTCCAGCGATACCGGAAAAACAGGGAATTTTTGGTCATTCGATGGGCGGACACGGGGCGTTAATTTGCGCGTTGAAAAATGGATCTCGCTATCTTTCTGTTTCCGCTTTTGCGCCTATTTCCGCCCCAATGCGCTGCCCTTGGGGACAAAAAATATTCGGACACTACCTCGGTTACGACAAAGAGATGTGGAAGACGTGGGATGCTAGCGAATTGGTGCTGGAGGCACAATACAACCGTCAGATTCTGATTGACTGCGGCACTGCTGACTCCTATCTCGCTGACGGGCAGTTGTTGCCTGAAGTGTTCGCAGAAGCTTGTGCAAAAGCGGGACAGCCACTAACTTTAAGGATGCAGGAAGGTTACGACCATAGCTATTATTTTATAGCTAGTTTTATGGAGGATCACATTCGGCATCACGCGGCTGTTTTGTGCGGGTAGTTCCTAGCAGGAAACAGGCAAGATGCCTGCTCCACAACAACGGTTAGGCTCTACCTGGGAACCGATATCCAGAGGCTCTGCCTCGCATGGCTGCCATGAAATGTGGAGGCCGATGCTCCTGATCTGCGTTACCAGGCTCTGCCTGGTAACGAGTGAACTCGCTTCTACGATCACAGGTATTTTCGGTTAATTAAGATTAATCGGAAATACCCAGTCTTTGTACTTGCTGTCCCGATTTTCGATAATCCCGGTTAGTTTGTCCAAAACCTTTTCGGTGATGGGTCGGTTTGTGGGCAAGTGATAGTTTTCTACTCGTTTAATTGGCGTAATTTTGGCTGCGGTTCCGCAGAGGAAAATCTCGTCTGCAATCAACAGTTCTGATCTATCAACGGGTCTTTCTATGACCTCAATTCCTAAGTCTCTGGCGATTGTGATTACACTGTCTCTGGTAATTCCTTCGAGAATATCTTGCTCGAAACCGGGAGTAACTAATTTACCGTTTCTGGCGACAAATATATTCATTCCTGAAGCTTCGCTGACTTTTCCCTGAGTGTTCATCATAATAGCTTCGTCGAAGCCGGATTCTACTGCTTCTGTTTTAGCTAAGGCTGAGGTGATGTAAGCGCCACTAATTTTACCTCTTAAGGGCAAACTGCGGTCTTCTTGGCGGTACCAAGAGCTAATTCTACAGTTTACTCCTTCTTTGGGTAAATAGTCTGAAAGTTCTAATCCATAGACAAAAAAGTCGGTTTCTACGTTATGCAGTCGCGGGGCAATTCCTAAACTTGATGTGTAGATAAAAGGGCGGATATAAAATGATTTTGTTGGTTGGTTTTTCTGAACAAAATCAATAATTATTTGTTGGATTTTGCTGGCGGGTAAATCGCAGTGAAGGAAGCTGGCACTTTGACTTAATCTTTGACAGTGGCGGTCTAATCTAAATAGCAATATTCGATCGGCATTTTGGGGGTCGGGAATTCCCCGCAACCCGCCTAAGACTCCGGTTCCGTAGTGCAGTGCGTGGGTGGCTATGGAAATTTTGGCGTCGGTAAAGGGGAGAAATTGGTTTTGAAAGTAGGCAATTGGCAGAAAACTATCCATGATTCAAGCTGGCGATGAGTTTTGCAGTCCACGAGGAAAGCTGAATTGGATAATATTACCATAACTTATACCATTTTAACTTTAAGATTTTAGATTTTAGATTTACAATGACTGATTTGATATAAGTTTGGAGGTCGTCTAAAGTTATCTTTTTTATTAAATGAGATGATTATTGTGTTATTCGATGGAGCGATAAAATAATATAAAATGCGGTCATTTGGGTTGATAATTGTTTGGGGAAAGAGTGCGAACCTCTTCGTTGGCGAAGCCCCCGTAGGGGGGGGCTTCACTAACGACTACAAACAAAAATAAACCAATGGACAACTATGACACGTAAATGTTTCATCATTGAAATGGGGATGGGTATAGACCAGCACGGGCAGGAACCGACTGTAGCCTGTGCAAGGGCTGTACGAAATGCGATCGCCCATAATGCTCTCCTAGGCGTCTGGGAAGTGGCGGGTTTGACCGACCCTAATCAGATGATTGTTGAGGTTAAGGTGGCTGTTCCTTACCCGGAACAAGTGCGCGCCGAGGAGGTATTGGCGGTGCTGCCTTTTGGCAGCAAAACTCTGATTGTGGAGCAAGGAGGCATGATTGTGCCAGGAAGGGCGATCGCCTCTCTGAATGATAAAAATGATGAAATGCTAATCGCTGTGGCGGCTGTGACTGTTTTTGTGGACACTGAGGACTAATTAATTTGGTGTTGTTTGAAGAAATCGCCCGATCGCACTTGCTTGTTTTCGCGATCGGGCGATCGAACGCCTGTCTGTTAAAAAATGATTAATTTAGACTAAATTGTAGGCTGCCCCGGAGATATGGCATGAAATATCGTAGGAAATCTGAGGCTTGAGGCACCCTCCAATAGGTTGGTTGCACGGTAAGGTTTATGTGCGCCTACGTACTTAATTTTGAAGTTTTAATTGATAATTTTTAATTTTTCAGGCGACCGGGTATGTAAGCAATCCAGCAAAACCCTACGATAAATAAGAGCCAGGTTGCTGTAATATTGTTGCCCAACAAGTTGCGGAGAAAATCTTCCATTTTTCTCAAAAATTATAGGGTTTAAACTGAAGTTCCCCCAGTAGGGGGAATGTTCAAATCTCACAAACCCTTGCACTACAAGGAACGATCGCCTTTTTACCCC
>NZ_JAUBPI010000226.1:0-1177 GCF_036700645.1 Microcoleus sp. S36b_A4
TAAGTAGATAGGCGGGAAAAAACCAATCTATGTAACAAAACATTAAGTTGCCTGATTGGAGTTAAACTTAAGACGTTGCGTGGTGTAATTTCCCCTTTGTCCTCTAGCTTCTACTCCATGAATTACGGCGTAGGCGAGTTCTAACTCATCATCAAACATTTGTCCTGCCAACTCATCTTTCTTAATGTGTTGCCACTCCAATTCAATGGGGTTCATTTCCGAACAATACTTGGGTAAAAAGAAGATATATAAACCTTGCTTTTCCCAATGCGGCCATAACTCTTGGACTTCTTTGCATCGGTGTATTGGGCCGTTGTCTTGTACAATTACTCTCGGTCGTCCAATTTCAGCAGCTTCCTGGGCTTCTCGCTCCATCATTTTGATATAAGCTTTTCGATCAACACCCCCAATTACTAAACCATAAATAAAACTGATTCCCTGTTGAAGAAGTCCGATAATACTTAGTCTACGACCACGCCGTTTCGTTTGTTCTAACCGTTTTTGCTCACCTATTTGGTAATAAGTATAGCCTGGTTCACTCCACGCACAAAAACCTGATTCATCTAAATACTTTAAGTCAATTCCTCCCGCTACTGCCTCTAATTGCAACATATCTAAGTCAGATTGCTTCGTTTCTTGTACTAGGGGGTCTTGTTTTCCTTTGTGACTTTTTCTGGCTCGTTTCCAAATAAACCTTTTTTTTTTAGTATCCTTCTTAATCGATCGGCACTTAGTTTGACAGAACGTTCTTTTTCTAATTTCTGGACTAATTGAAGACTGTTATATGTACGTGATTCGTTTTTGAGGCATTCTTTTAAAAACTCTATATCTTCCTCTTTCCACGTTGGCTTTGCCCCTCGACCAGGCAACTCCCAAAGCCCTTCCATGCCTAGATTCGACCATTTATGTAAAACCTCTCTCACTGTTTGTGGAGTCCAGTTAAAATGAGCAGCTATTTTTTCAACGTACCAGCCATGTGCATTTAATCTAATTACTTCTGCTCTATCTTTGACTTTTTGTGGTACAGCAGCAGTTCTCAGTTGTAAGAGAGTTTTGTCTTGCTGTTGAGTCAGGAATACCCTTAATCTAGCGCCCATATATTTAGTTACCTCAGTAGATATATTCTCTTTGTTTACTTATCTTAACATAGTTCGGTTTTTTTGCGCCGACCTACTTA
>NZ_JAUBPI010000035.1:0-64096 GCF_036700645.1 Microcoleus sp. S36b_A4
CTGACCAGTTTTTTTTCAACAATTCTCTAAAAGCCTCTTGACAAAAGACTTACAGTCTTAACTTGTCACCAATGCTCGGACTATGCCTGCGATCGAGGGTGCAGATATTCGATTTGTGCAAGGGGATGTCTTACCTGTCCATCAAGAGATGATCGCGGCGGCAGGAAATAAGAATATTTGGCTTGTAGGAGGTGGCGATCTGGTCGGTCAATTTTACGATCGTGGGTTGCTTGATGAGGTAATTGTGTCAATTGCATCGGTGACACTTGGTAGCGGAGCACCGTTGCTACCGCGCACGATCACAACACCCCCGCTAAGACTTTTATCCGCGAAGGTTCATGGAGAAGCCTTTGCGGAGTTGCGCTATGAAGTTCCTGTGCGGGCGGATGACACAACTGCTTAATCTTTAAAGCAGCCGACGCGCTTGTAAAATCTGTTGTTGCCACTGCTCAAAAGTAAAGACTTTTGAGCTACCATCTCTCTCAACGATCGCCTTTATTTGCTCCATTAGCTCGATCGCCAGCGGTACGCCAAGCTGCAATTGTTCCAACACATCCCGCTGAGCAAAAACGGTTTCCGGTGTTCCTTCTAAAATCAATTTTCCTCGATCCATTACAAACACCCAATCAGCCCAGCGGTAGATGAAATCGAGGTCGTGACTTGCTAAAAGGATAGTAGTTCCAGCGCTGTGAATTTGTTGAAGTAAACCGATCAGTTGTCGGGTGTGACGCGGATCGAGATAGGCGGTAGGTTCATCTAGCAGCAGCAGTTTCGGCTCCAGAACCATGATATCGGCGATGGAAACCCGCTTTTTCTGGCCCAAACTGAGATTGTGAATAGGTTCGCGGGCGAGTTCGCTTAGATCGAATTGCTCGATCGCCTGCTGTACCTGTTGAGCAATTTCGGATTCTCTTAAGCCTAAATTGTACAATCCATAGGAAATATCTTCTTCTACCGTCGAAGCTACTAATTGATGTTCGGGATTTTGAAAGACGAGTCCGATTTGTTGGCGCAGTTGCATCAAAGATTTGCGATCGTAGCGAAAGGGTTCACCTTGCCAGCTAATGATTCCCTGTTGCGGTTGATACAAGCCATTTGCTAACAGAAAAAAGGTGGTTTTGCCACAGCCATTTTGACCGATCAGCCCACACCGTTTGCCAGCGGGGACTTTTAGATTTAAACCCTGAATTGCCACTCGCGAACCGCAGGGATAGGAGTAGGAAGTGCGATCGAATTCGAGAATCCATTCAGACATATTCGTTATTTTTTATTTTTTATAGCCTTGTTCCCAGGCTCTGCCTGGGAATAAATACCCGGAGGCTGTGCCTCCAATTACCGATTACCGATTACCGATTACCGAGACCAATCTCCATTGTATTTGTGTCACCCTTCATCAGATTTTGACAACTGCCAAAGTTGAATTTCATAACAGAGATGCTGCTCAAAAAGTTGACCCGCCTCCAATCCTTCAACCACCAGCTTCTTGAACCAGCGACGAAATATCCAGCGCAGGAATTTGTGGAGGGGTGGAACTGTTATCGCAATTAAATCTGCAACATAGATCATTGTATTCAGTCCATATCTGCGGAAAGTATCGACATACAAATCGATTGTTGGCAAAATATGAGCGGAAATATCCTCAGTTTTTACTAAAGTGAATCCAGCCTGCTTTAATGCTGCATGAAGTTCCGTAACCACATGACAATTAGAGAACATTCCCTCTTTATAATTAGCATCAGATCGCAGCATATCAGCCAGCAAAACGTAACCACCCTGATTGAGGATTTTGGCGGCACCGTTAGCAATATCAACAGCCGACATATACTGGCTACTTTCGCTAAAGAGAATAAGATCATAGAAATGGGTTGCTTTGAAGTCTTCAAACCTCGTGAGGTGGAAGATTGCCCGATCGCCCGTACACTTAAGAAAGCGCTGTTGTTGGAATGGATCGGGTGCGAGCCCTTCCACTGCAAAACCTCGATCAAGCAAATAAGCCGCATTGCCACCAATCCCGCAGCCCACATCCAGTATCGTATGAGTGCCGTTGGGGATAGCATCTAACAGTTTTACAGTATAAGCTTGCTGAGCGAGGCGCAATCGTGCGATCGTTAGTTCGTCAGCGGGCACAGGTAGGGTTTCCCAATAGCCGTAGTGAAGGTAGGGCGAATCTGTCAGACCCAAATAGTAATTAAGCGCTGCATTTTGGTAGCGAGTTACTTTGGAAATTTCGATTGATTTTGGCTGCGGCATTCGGAAAATTTAGTAAGTTTTAGGATTTAGGGCAGAGTTGAAATTCTTCCCAGCGCTTGCATACTTGTTCATAGCACTCAACAGGAGAAATTGCCAACTTTTGCAACAAATTGATATCAATGTGACCGCTGGCGATCGACAAAAAAATAATTGCTTCCTTGGGCTCATAACTAGCAATGATTTGCAGCAGATTGGAAACAGTATTTTCGTCTATTTCTAGTTGCTGTAAATAAACGGTTGCCTCCAAGTCGGAAATAAATTGCAAATCGTACTTTATAGTATCTACGCTCCAATCCACCGCGCCATTAATGGGAGTATTGATTTTGCAAGCAACCAAGCCTCGTCCTCGATGCAAAAAACCATTCCAAGCAGTATGCCCGATCGGCAAAATATTTTGGTGAATAAACAAGTTTTGCCAGTAGCCAAAGCTACCCTGCCAAACACTATCTTCAATTCGCATTTGTTTTCCATTAAAATAATATACGCTTCAGAACACAGATCCAATTACATCAGCGTTCATCTGTGTTCATCTGCTTATATCTGCGGTAAAAAAAAACCAATCCAATAATAAAAAAAATAATAAACTCACCATCATCCATACCTCGCAGATGAAAAACATGATTGTAAACAAATCGGCGGGCATCCTGACTCAGAGATGCAATGATCTCATTACAGTTGCGGGACAGCGCCGGATTCGCACCGAACTTTCCCCCTTACGTCTGATGGGTGTTCTCCATCAGAGCCGATCGATATAGGGGGATATTACCACTATTTGGGATATTTGACAAAAAACCGTCCGCCTATTCACCAAACTCAATATTTTCATACAAATCTGCCAGCGAAATTTCCACAGCAACAGATGTTAAACTCAGCCGATCGCCCATACAGCTATATTCCGAAAATATCCACTTATTCGCATCAGTTTTAGAATATTGCTCGACCTGTAGCCGAGATTGGTCGATTAATAAATACTCCTGAAAACTAGGAATACTGCGATAAGCAGCAAACTTTTCATCGCGGTCATAAGCTTTGGTACCTTTAGACAGCACCTCAGCAATTAGCAGCGGATTGGTAATTGTATCCGTCCGTCCAGATTGCAACTCGATCGGGCGCGCTACCACCATCACATCCGGGTAAGTATAATTATTAAGCTGCGGAACCCAAAGCCGCTGATCCGAACTAAAAGTCCGATATGGTTTCCCTTTTAATGCCGGTTTCAGCGCAACAACTAAATTAGTGGTAATTTCATTGTGATCCGGTGTGCCGCCAGCCATCAGAACAATCTCCCCATTGATAAATTCATGCCGATCCTGAGAATTGATTTCTAATTCTAGATATTCCTCAGCGGTGTAGGTTTTGGTTTCAACTGGCGCGATCATACACAACGCTCTCCTTTAATCTACTCATTTCAGTTTATCTTGAAAATTCTGCTAATTCAACATAAAAGGAGAATTTAATCATGCTAAGAAACAGGCAAGATGCCTGTTCCACAAAGAGGAAATTTTCTGTTGGGGCGTTAGTTTGGCATCAAGAACAGGCAAGATGCCTGTTCCACAAAGATTGAATTTTCTTGTGGGGAGTAGGGGTTGGGCCGAAGAGCCCGCCCGTGCGATCGCACTTAACAAACTTACCGCAGCGGGACAAAGTTATAGCCAGTGCTTCCTCCTTGTTTAACTTGCACTAAAATCGGCTTACCAGCCCGATCGCCCGTGGGCAAAAACCTCACTTCTTCGCTTGCTCCCGGTGTCGAAAAACTCGGATTTCTGAGTGCTTGTTGCAACCCTTCCCGCGTATTGCTTTGCCGCAAGCCTGCGATGACAGTTTGAGTCGCATCAAAACTCATTGCGGTTCGCCAATTTACTACTCCTCCCCAACGGCGGCTGGCATTTTGTGGAAAAGTGCTACCGGGATTAGTTTCAGGATGCCATGGAACAGGCAAAACAAGCCCGTCAACGTCCTTTTGCCCATCTTTTAAACTTTGAAAGGTGTACATTGTTGTGCTGCCGTAGAGTGGCAATTTGCCTTGATTGATGCGTGCCAGAGAGATGGCACGGTCAATGCGATCGACGTGGGGGGCTACCATCAATCCTTGTGCTCCTTTGCTGACAGCATCGGCGATCGCAATGTTGGGATTAAAAGATGGTATTGAAAAGTCGCAAACAGTGGGAACTAATTTGCCGCCAGCAGCAGTAAGAGCTGCCACAAATTCATCTTTAAATGATATATTATCCGGTGCTTGGGAGTCGTAACAAATAGCAATATTAGTTTTGCCTGCTGTTTTGACTGCATATTCTGCTAGGGGAGCAGCCATGACGCTAATATTGGGTACTGTCCGAAAGATGTAGCTACCAAATCCTGATAGATTATTGGCAAAGCTCGTCGGTGTCACCATTACCAGTTTTTCTTGCTGATATATCGGAGCAGCTTCGAGAGATGCGTTACTAGCATTGTGTCCAATTACTGCTAGTATACTTGCATCGTTTGTTAATGCTTTTGCAACATCTCTGACCACCTCTGGACTGTTGTCATCGTTGACAATTTCTACTTGCAGTTTTGCACCGTTGATGCCACCGCTATTATTGACTTCATCCTGAGCTTGGGCGACACCTCGGAGGATTTCTTGCGCGACATTGGGGTTGCTACCAATGGGGACGCTGACAGCAATTTTTACGGCAGAACTATTGCTGGCTGTGGCATTATTCAAATAGATAAGGGTTTCCGGGTCGTTGCGATTTTGTTTCAGCGAAGCCTGAAAATTCTGAATCGCAATTGAGTAATCTCCGTTCTTAAAAGCTTCAACGCCTGCTTGTTTATCTGGTGTGGTTTGGGATGTCACCAATATCTGATTTCCTAAACTGATACGATTGGCGATCGTTCCGGGTGCGATCGTTCCCGATGGACTCGCACCCGATGGGCTTGCACCAGATGTAGGTGTAAAAGTAGAAGTAGATATATCTGAACTTTTGGATGCCAATAAACCGGGAAGGAACTTGTACCCGCCAAACGCAATTAAGCCGAGAGCAACAATAAAAAAGATGGGCGGGGGGCTTTTTCTTTGGTTAGTCTCTTGGGACATAACTTTTTCTCCTGATATAATTTATACAGACTCTACAGAAAAGCTGTTAACAACAATCAGTATTCAAGATATTTTTGTTAAAGTCAATTCATTAAATTCACTAATTAAGTTCATAAAAGTCATATTTTTATTTTTAGGGCGGGCAGGATGCCCAGCCCACAAGAGTTTCATCGCGCGTTAGCTGTAAAATTTAGAGGCGGGACAATCTGAACCTAAATTTCTGAAACAGTCAGTAGTTAGTATGTCGGGTTGAAAATGAGTGTTACCAGACAATCCGAACAGTTCAATAAATTTCCAATATATTCGGATATTGGGAAAACAAAGGGATGCGGGTACCAACAGTTTTGATCCGCACTTTTTTACCAGATTGTTTTGCTTGAATGAGCTTACTTTTAACGTCGGAACTGTTGAATTTGAACCACCAAAACGTGTCTGAATTCCTAAACACGCCGGAGTTGGTGTGAATTAGTCGGAGTTGGCTGGACTCGCCGGAGCGCAGACTTTCCAAATCAATCACTTGAACCTCTTGTTCTTGCACGTTGGTGTAGTTTAACACTGCCACAGGAAGGTTGCAGACAACAACCCACATTAACAATGAGTTGTGAAAAAACAAATTAGACAGAAAATTTGCTCTAGTGTTACTGCGTTGAAAATAATTGTTGCGGTTCATAAAATACCCTCATAAATTCAAAATGAGATTTGATTGCATGACAAGCTTGAATTTGTGCTGTCAGTCAATGATATTCTCCAGAACGTCCCCTTCAAAATTTGGCAATTATTGTTCTAACTTCAACAAATTTTTAATTCGCGCCTGTGTGGAAGGGTGAGTAGAAAATAGACTTCTATACCAATCTCCACCCGAAAAATTTACAATTAACAGCGGTGCAAAAGCGGGATTGCTTTGAATTGGTATTTGTCGTGCGCTGGTTTCTAAGCGTTGCAAAGCATTAGCTAAAGCGCGCGGGTTTCCAGTTAATTTTGCTGCACTTGTATCGGCAGAAAATTCCCGCGTGCGCGAAATTGCTAACTGAATTGCTGTAGCAGCAATGGGAGCCAAGATGACAGTTAAAATCAACCCGAAAGGATTGCGATCGCTGCGATCATCTCCTCCCACTCCAAACCACATAGCATTGCTAGCCATCCGCGCTAACAGCGAAATTGCACCTGCAACCGTAGCTGCTACCGCTTGCGTCAGGGTGTCGCGCTTCTGGATGTGGCTGAGTTCGTGCGCGATCACCCCTTCGAGTTCGTCGTCTGACAGCAGATTCAGAATGCCATCAGTAAAAGCGATCGCTGCGTGTTCCGGGTCGCGACCAGTCGCAAAAGCATTGGCAGCCGGAGTCGCGATCGCGTACACTGCTGGCACGGGCAAACCCGCGCGTTGGCAGAGTCTTTCCACCATGCTGTAAATTTTCGGCGATCGGCTAGCAGTTACAGGTCGAGCACCGTAAGTTGCTAGCGCAATTTTATCTGAGTAATACCACACACTGAAATTCATCGCAGCGGTCAAGACAATACCTATAATCGCACCACCTGTACCGCCGATTACTCCATAGCTAATGGTAGTTAACAGAGCGCTCAGCAGAGCTAACAAAGCAACTGTTTTAATTTGATTCAGCATCTCAGATACTCCTAAGTTTTCTACTTTTTTAACTCCCAAAATACCCGACTTATCGCAGAAATAGCGTGTTTAATGTCTGTTTCGTGATTTGATATTTACTCATTTTTAAGTGAATAATGTTAACATAATCAAACAACCGGTGAAAGTCAATTCATATAATTCATTAATTTATTTCATAAAACTCATGAACTTCGAGTTCATAAAAGTCATATTTTGAAAATTTGTTGCAATATCGAGAAAAGCAAATATAGGACTTACGCAGTCAAAGGACAAAGAGTCCTTATTGACAAAAAGCTTTCAGAGAGGACAGTCGTCCTCTCTACAAATTGCACTCAGCTCAAATATCTAACAATTCACCAAACGCCGAATCAATATCAATCTCAGCAACAGCCACAGACTGAGCAACTGGTGAATGATTAGGAGACTCCGGCGACTCCAGCGAATGCACATTTACTACTGGTGATTCGGCCACAGGTTCCACAACAACAGACTTAGATTTTTTGACATTAATTACAGGTGATTGTGCTCCATTTTCTCCATTTTTACTGTTTTCGTTCCGCAGCAACATTGCCATCAAACCGTCCAACAAACCCCCACTACCGCCATTACCATTGACTGTGACATCGGGAACAACGCGAACGCTACCATCCGAAACCGCTTGCATCAATTGCAGCAGCGTGTAACTTTGCGTACCCAAAGCGTTGACACCAACTTGATAAGCATCCGCTTTTGCTTGTCCCATCAGCCGAATTCCTTCTGCTTCACCGCTTGCGTGTTCGATCGCAGCAGTTGCACTCAGTTGGGCAATTTTCACCCCTTGTTCTGCCGCCACCACCTGATTTTGAATGTTGGCGATCGCAGTTGCGCGCACCAATTCTTGACGCTGCGACTCTGAAATGCGCTGTACGTCGTAAGTTTTTTCTTGTTCTTGAGCAATTTTGCGATCGGTCAATGTTTGCATCAACTCTGGTGGTGGCGAAATCAAACCGATCAGCGTGTCCACAGCTTGCACGTCGTAGGCCCGCAGGGCTTGACGAACGTGTTCTGCCGCCTCTGCTTGGCGCTGGCTGCGCGCGATCAGGAAATCGAGTATTGTATATTCTTGAGAGGAGTTGCGAAAATAATTGCCCACAATTGGACGCAGCACTTGGTCGATCAGATTCTGCATCGAACCTTGCCGCGAAATCACTCTCGGTGCATCCAAAGTACCGACATGAATGATTTGAAAAACTTCTAACTCAAACGTAAATCCGTCAAAAGAAAGCAATTTCAAAGCACTTAACTTGGAGTCGTAGCCGTGTTCTCCGCTGAACCGCGATGTGAAGTTTAAAACAACATCGGTAGTAGGAACAAGTTCTACTTTCATCACTTTTGTATTGATCGGATGTTTGCCTGGATAAAGCGGTTCGATCCACACACCTTTATCGCCTTTATTAACAAGATTGCCGTGGGTAAAAGCCACACCGCTTACGTCTTGCTGCGATTTTCCTACATAGGAAATTACTACACCTACATAGCCGATCGGCACTTCGGTCATTTTTACCTGTTCAACTTGCACAAACCAAGGATTCAAATTCCAAGAACCCGATAAAATCACCTGTTCTTGCAAGCCCCTGCGCCCGCCACCTTTGATGAAAGATTGCGCTTTTTGGAAATTGTCGTGACCGGGAATTATCGGCCCGGCAATTTCACCTTCATCAATCGGAATCCCGTCTAGCACGTTCGCAATTCCCACGCGATCGGGAGCAAGTTTGTATAGTTGAAGTTCCGCAGGTTCCATACCCTTTGCAGCGGCATTAGCTGAAGTAATCACCTCAAATACAGCCGTATTGATCCGATAAGTACCAGTGGTGATGATGGCTAGTTGCCGTCCTTTTTCTCCACCGTCGGTGAGGAATTTGCGGGCATTTTGAAAATTGTCGCAATCGACGACTTTGCCTAAAATGCGATCGGAAGGAATGGTGGCTCCGTCATTGGCAATAATTAAACCAATTTCATCTTGAGGAACGACAACAACTGGTTCTTTGCGAATGCTATATTGCCAGGGAAAATAACCAAAATGCCAGCCGGGAGGAAGGGTATCTGCTTGCAAACCTCCTTCGCCATCGAGAGCAATTAATCTATTGGAGGGCAAATTTTTGCGGGAGAATTTCTTAGTAACAATTCCCACTTCTCGTTCGCCGATCGCAATTAATCCCAAAGTCCAGCCAATCTTGGGTATAAAGATGAAAACTAGGAACATTGCTCCTACGGGATAGATCCAAATCGGAATGCTAAATCCTTCTGCTTGGGCTGGTTGAACTTCCTGGGCTGGCGGCGGCGGATTGGTTTGAGCGGAAGTTGGTGGGGCAAAAGCGGATGCTGCTGCGATCGCGGTTGCGAAAGATACTGCTAGGGGTAGAAGTTTGGGAAGCCAACGTAATTTAGTCATAGTTTTTAACCTGTTTTAAGCTCAAATGTACTGAAAAGTTGTTAACTACAATTACTATTCAATAGATTTCTTTGAACGTCAATTCATTAAATTCATTAATTATGTTCATAAAAGTCATATTTGGAATATGATTGGGCAGGAAGTGCGATTGGTTCATCTCAAAATGAGTGACTAGAATTTCCATCCAATATTTACAAGCGATCGTACAATCTGTAAGAAAGTGCGATCGCCCTTATTCAATTCCTGCCCGCTAAACTAACGAGAATACGAAAATTATCAACAATAGTCCTGGTCGCGCGGGTAGTCAGAAACCGGGTTTTTGGCGAGAATACTTGGTTATAACCCGCAGATTCAGTAAAAACCCGGTTTCTTTGCTTGTGATGCGTAAGCCCCGTTGATATTAACCACCGCCACCGCCACCACCGCCACCACCGCCACCACCGCCACCACCGCCACCACCGCCACCACCGCCACCACCACCGCCACCGCCATCACTGTCATTGCTCAAGATTGGCATTACTACTTCATACTTGTGATGGTAAGAGCAGTTTCGACATTTGCAGGTAACTTCCTGCTTTCCTGCACGGGTATATGTAGGCTTAAACAAAACTTTATAAGTCCGTTTGAGTTTGAGTGTTTGGCACTCAGGGCAGCTTCGATTCTTGATTTCATTTGTGGTCATTAATAAAATCACTAAAATAGGAACAGACACCCAAAGAAGGCACATAAATAAAAATTCAAAAGGCTCAGAGTCAAAAAAGACTTGTTCTTCCGAAGAAGATTGAGATTGATTGCCAGCTTGTTGCCAGCGAGGTTGAGGTACATTGAGAATTTGCTGGGGAAATGCAATCTGCACTTCTAATTCTTGCAGCGGTTGAACAGGCTGACTTGCCACAAATTCCAATGTTTTAGCATCTACTTTGCGAGGAATAGCTGGCGTACCAAAATTCCTAAAAAACAGAACTTTACCTGACAAAGTTTCTGGTAATTTTACTCTAACTTTTGCGGCATTAATTGGGGCTTTGCGACCTGATGAAATGGCTTTCCAATAAACTTGAGTATCCTGACCATCTAGCTGCAATCCACCTACTACTCGATATTTTATAACAAAAGTATGTGATTCTGGCGCTTTTAATTGATGTTGCCAGCGAATCCAAAGTTGATTGTTTTCAATCCCGGTCGTACTGGCGATTTTTTGATTATTTTCGGTAACGGTCACATCTTTAATTTCATCGACTTTATCTAAAGGAATATAGCGATATCGTTCATTGGTGTAGTCTGCTGTGAATACATATTTTTGCGTTTCGGTAACTAACATATCTCCGTTGGTCTGAACGTCGATGATGACGTTGATGTTATCCCAGTAGAAGGGTAGTTGTTGGGCGGCTGCATGAGTCACTGTTACCAACAAGAGGCTTAATGAAGCCATTAACAAAAAAACTATTTTTTTGATGAGTCGTTGATTTATCATAGGATTTCCACAAGATAAGTGTTGACTACAATAATTCAACAGGTTTCTTTTGAAGTCAATTCATTAAATTCATTAATTATGTTCATAAAAGTCATATATTAAGTCCGGCGGCAGGGAATTTGACTGGTTCCTAAGCTCTGCCTGGGAACCAATTTCCAGAGGCTCTACCTCACGTGGCGAAAGGGAAATTGGAGGCAGAGCCTCCGGTTCTGCATTACCAGGCAGAGCCTGGGAACGAGTAGTTTAATGTTGTAATAGCACGTTTAACCAAGTTAAAACTGTACACCCAAACAAAGCTTCAAATATATATCTTCGCGAAGGCTTGTAAGGGTAAGAATTCCAAACGCGCAGTTCTCCATTAAAGCCTCGCGAGGCTAAACTCAAGGAAACTTGACGGTAGTTTTCCAAAGTTCGCTGAAGCAATTGCCCGATTAAAATGCTTAAACTCTGCATTCCCCGCTTCCAAGTGCGGTAGCCACAGCGCGAGTTTTGTGCTATCCAAAGTTCATCGGCGATCGCCAATAAGCTAAAAATAAACCGATACATTAGTAATAGCAGTTCTGTGACTAACTCTGGACAGCGTAGTTGTCTAAGAATCTGCAAGATTTCGGTAAAGGGAACCGTCAAGAGGATGAAATACATACAACTTGTGGATGCGAAGGCGCGGGCAAATAGCAAGCTCACTTGGTATATTCCAGTGCGGCTCACATACAGATAAAAAGTGCCGACGCTAATCCCCCAACCTTGCCAAATATCCCACCCAATTGCAGGGATACGATCGCCCGCAACCGCACCCATAGCCAAAGCAGGCAAACTTGTCAGCAAAAACATCAACGGTAGCGACAGCAACCGCAAATACAGTTTCCCCGGAATACCCGCATAGACGACGATCCAGACTGCCAACCAAAGGCTGATCGACAATTGGACCATCGCCCCAGAAACTAGAGACAGAATTAAAAGGGCGATCGCAAAGGATAACTTGTGAGATGGCGGCAACCCCCGCAAGCGATTTGTATAAGCCAGACTATCAATCTGATGGTTCATTCCGACGATTTATGATCAGACTGCTGCCGAGATTGCGATCGGCCTTTATACAACCCAATGACGTACCCAACTACGCCAGCCCCGATCGCCGCTTGAGACGCAAACAATAGACTTGAAATTTCGCTGCTAGCGGGTTCAAACAAGTGATTGAACCAAGGTTTATAACCCGGTTTAATTTCGGTGATTGCTTTCTTAGCTTGGTCATCGGCACCGCCATATTCACCCCGCACAAAAACGAGAGGAAACGCTGCCAGAACAATCACAGCGCCAGCCAAAAGCCAATTTTGTCGCGAAGTAGATTGGTGATTTTTTGTAGTTTTTTGACTCACGGCGCCTCACTCCTGTCTCAATAATTTCAAAGTTTCTAACTCCGGCTTGCCGTAAGAATGCAGCCAGTTCCAGACCAATAGAGTCAGCAATCCCTCACTGATAGCCAGAGGTACTTGAGTGATAGCAAAGATGCCAGCAAACTTGAGAAACGAAGCCATAAAACCGCCACTAGCTGCTGGGAAAGCTAATGCTAATTGAATCGAAGTCGTCACATAAGTCAGTAAATCTGCCAAAGCCGCAGCACAAAAAATTGCCGCCCGCTGGCTACCAGTTCGCAACAGCAATTGATAGATAAAATACGCAGCGAAAGGGCCGACAATCGCCATCGAAAACATATTCGCTCCCAGCGTTGTCAAGCCACCATGCGCTAACAGTAACGTTTGAAAAAGCAGAACTAAAGCCCCCAGTACCGCCATCACCGAAGGGCCGAACAAAATTGCACCCAAACCGGTACCCGTTGGGTGAGAACAACTGCCCGTTACCGAGGGAATTTTTAAAGCAGAAAGCACAAAAGTAAACGCACCCGCCAAAGCCAACAATAGTTTAAGTTCGGGGTGTTCTTTTGTAATACGAGTAATCGATCGCAAACCTACTGCAAAAAAAGGCAACGCCACCATCCACCAAAATGCAGCCCATTGCACCGGCAAAAAACCTTCCGAAATGTGCATAGCTGCGGCGGGCGTTGCTAAACCCAAGACAATATAACAACTCAAGCCAGCCATCAATCCCAAGCTGACCAATTTCCGATTTCTGGCCTTCACGCTGAACCTCGCAGATGAGACTATGTAAATTAACACATCGGCGGGCATCCTGACTTAGAAAGCGACAAGACTCTCATTACAGTTGCGGGACAGCGCCGGACTTGCACCGAACTTTCCCCGTTTCCTCTAACGGCTGCTCCCCATTAGAACCGACTGGTTAGACATAGTTTAGTCGATCGCGTAAGTCTCAGCAAATCTTTTACAAAAATTCATTCAGATTAAATAAGTCAAAATTACCTATCATCTTCTCTTCTCTTCCTTGGCGTCTTCGCGGTTCGTTCAATAAATACTATTGCCAAACAAATCAACGGTATAATATTAGTGAGTTTTGAGGAAAGCCGCCATGTTAGATTACAAATTTCCGAGGCACTGGCCCTCAGCCGATGAACTACCAGACTCAGATGAAACGCCTGTGGATAACGAACTACAAGAACTAATACCAGGGTTGTTAAAAGCAATATTGCTCATACTTTGGGCAGAACGCATGGACTGGTTTTTTGGCATAGATATGGGTATTTATCATCACCCTGACGAACCGCCCATTGTCCCAGATGCTTTCTTAAGTTTAGGAGTAGAACGATTTTACGACGAAGAATTGCGTCCTAGTTACGTGCTGTGGGATGAAAATGTCATGCCACTTTTCGTCCTAGAAGTTGTTTCCCCAACTTATCGCAAGGAATACAGCACAAAATTAGACACTTATCAAGCTTTAGGCGTACTTTATTACGTCATTTATTCTTCCCGCCGCCGTCGTAAACCTCATTTGGAAGTACACAAGTTAGTCAATGGGAAGTACGAGTTACAGCCAGGACATCCAGTTTGGATGCCTGAAATTGGTTTGGGAATTGGTTGTGAAAGGGGAAGTTATTCTGGAGTGACAAGAGAGTGGTTGTATTGGTATGATGCCGATGGAAAACGTTATCTGACTCCTGAAGAACAGGTGAAAGAATCAGTCCAGCGCGCCCAACAGGAATCGCAGCGCGCCCAACAGGAATCGCAGCGCGCCCAACAGGAATCGCAGCGCGCCGATCGATTGGCCCAACGTTCCGATCGACTAGCTCAGCGATTGCGGGAGTTGGGGATAGATCCTGATAATCTGACCTGATGGCAATCAAGAGTACCAGACTGACCGACTCTAGACGCTCAGAAACCGGGTTTTTCAACAGAGTTCGATCGTCCTCAACCGAGGATTTTTTGGAAAAAACCCGGTTGCTGCCTCCAGAAAAGTGTGAATATTTATCGCAAAAATCAGGAAATATCGAGCTAGATTTTGGAAAAACAGAGAGTTGGACGGCAAACATTGCGATCGAGCTCGAAAACATGAAAATCAACAGAGGTTATTAAATAATGGTCATGAATCTGCGTTCTTACGATATCATCTGTTTTGGTGATGAAGTTCCAGGAGTTCTAGCTGTTATCTCTGCCTCCAGAGAATATCTTCGCCGAACAAAGCGTTATCCGCGAATTCTACTGATGTCGAAAGCAAGCTTGCAAGAAGGAATTGGCGGGCATTTGGTAAGAGGCGGTCTTGCTTATTTAGATAGAAGTCAGATTAGTGAAGAACTTCAACAATCTTTAAAGTTAGATACCTTTGGTTCACCAGCGACAATCTATAAAGAATTCTTACAAAAATCCGGCGTTAAAGCAATTGCACTCGACCCCCGCAAAGCCAGTGCAGCGCTGAAAGAAATGCTGGTAAAAGCTGGGGCTGATCTCCTCAGCAAAGTAGAAATTAAATCAGTCAGTAAAGAAGGTCAAAAAATTGTCAGTATAACCACCTCTCAAGGCCTAGTTTATGCCGGCAAGCAATTTATTGATGCCACTGTCAATGCCGAATTAGCTCAAGCTGCCGGTGTGAGAAAGCTGAAGGGATTTGAAACATTTGGTCTGCCTAACTCAGAACTTCCTGTCACCCTCGTTTTTGAAACTCAAGGACTCAGTGCAAGAGCACTGAAAGAATTCGATTATATTTATCTAAAACGCTTCACAAACCTGGCAGATTCAGAGGGTCAAAAATTTTTGCTGCACGCTGCCGCCAAGGATGCCAAACTAGCAGGAGAACTCCGCCTGGAAATGACCGACACTAGAGGCAATCTCAAAACTCTGTGGGCGGGAAACGATCACATCGATGTTCGCTCCCCGGCTCTGTCTGTAGCTTACCACTCCTTTAGAGGAATAAAACTATCTTTTCCTGAAACTGGCGTAATTTTAGATGAGGGAAATATAGCAATACTTCCCAATGATAGACTTTCGTGGAATGCGCTGTTATTTGCAGTCACCGCCAGCGAAGCAGAAGCCTTAGCGAGAAGCGGGAGCAAACCCACGGCTAATATGCAAAGAGAGATGTTATTTATTACAAGTTGGCTGAGGAGTTTGGGGGCTACTTCTGTTACTTATGCCTCAGAACTTTATATCAGACACGCCGGCAATGTGACGGGAGTTGTAGAACCTTTAACTGGCACACAAATGCTGTTAGGTGGCGTACCTGCTAATGAAGCCCTGGCAACATTTAGCTATCATTTTGATGTCCGCGGAGGCATTCCGGGTATTCGCGACAAAGCAACTAGCGTAGGATGGTTGAAAAGTCTGAGTTTTAAACAGCCTATCTTGAATATTGGCATCCGCCACGCATTAATTAAAAACGTTCCTAACTTGGCAGTGGTCAGTCCGTGTTCTGGATTTGAAGGGTTTGCTTGTTCTGTCGGCAGAATTGTGGAATTCAACGCAGCAGTGGGTCAAGGTGTGGGTATCGCTGCGGTTAATGCCATTCTAAATAACAAGAATCTAGCTGATGTATCTAATCGAGAAGTGAGACAAGTTCTCGCTGAAACAGGCCAGTTACCTAAAATTTTTGGAGTTCCAAATAATGGTGAGGCAATGCTATTGGCGCAATTTGAGAATCTTGCCAGTTCGGATGCTATTGCGTAATATAAATTCCGGTTGCACTCCTCATGACTGTTGGCTGTTGACTGTTGACTGTTGACTGTTGACTGTTAGCTGTTGGCTGTTGACTAAAATTATGCTTTCGGGATAACGGACTGTTTGGAAATTGGAACAAATACCGATGCAACCGGGAACGATTTAATAGCAACTTCAATAAACAATTCAGTAGTAGGTTGGGCAGGTGGAACGAAACTCAACCCAAAATTTTTTAGCAAGAAATGAGTGAAATTGCTATTAATATTATGTCCCTTCGATCGACAACAATCACGTTGGTTTGTAGTGAGGAATTTAATCCGCATAAAATTCTGAGCACTTCCGTCGTCACTACAAACCTATAACGGTGATTTTACCGGAAATTATATAATAGCTCGATCGCCTGCACCGAATTATTGTGCTGCGCGGCACTAACCGGTGAAACCACTTTTCAACTTGAGACTTCGCTTGATTTTTCCAGCTTGGTTTCCCGCACAAACAAGAAAAGCGGGAAAGCACAGGAAAACGAAACAAGCACACCTAGAAGTAGGTACAGCCCTACAAAACTTATATCCAATCGTTTTGACTCAGCGTACATCCAAGTGCTTCCTGCTACAGTTGCGATAAACAAATCTAAACTTACCGATTTCGCAGCCAGATTAGCCGAACTCTCCTTTACAAAGTCCAGCAAGCCAGCATTGCTAAAAAACTGCAAGTTATAGTACCAAGGCAGCACCAGCCCCAAAATTGCTAAGATGAGATAAATGGTTCGCTTAACGCTCATAATTACCCTACCTGTTCTTTGAGCGACTGTATTACCCTACTCGCTAACAACCAATCCTTACTTCTTCTGCGGGCACTTCGGATGAATTCCCCCCTGCAAACAAATGTAAGCAATTTGAGTTTTATCTAAATTTTTAGCTTCCGCAAAATCAACTCCTAGGAATCGACCGGATTTACTACCAGTCGGATTTTGAATAAATTGATCCGAAGCTGCCTTACCCAGAAACACAGCGCCTTTAAAATCTGCTCTAGCTAAATTCGCGCCCCTAAAATCAACCGAACTCACCTCCGCATTCCGAAAATTCGCATCTTGCAACTGAGCATCTTTTAAATTCACGTTGGCGAGTTTAGTCGAAGTCAAATCTGCCTTTTGTAAGTTGGCGCCGCTCAAATCAGCACCGGACAAATCAGCACCTTGCCATTCCGATTTAGACAAATTTGTCAAGGACAACTGAGCACCTTGAGCCTTCACTTTTGCCAAACGCGCGCCTGACAAATCCGCTCGCGACAAATTCGCGCTTCCTATATCTGCCCCGGTAAAACTTGCATTTTTTAACAGTGCTTCCTGTAAATTTGCTCCAATTAAAATAGCACTGCTGAAATTAGCTGAATTCAAATTGCCGTTTGACAAATTAGCTTTGTTCATGACAGCGCGCACAAAAGTAGTGCGGTTCATTACAGCACTGTTCAAAGATGCCCCGACCAAATTTACTCCTTCCAAATTAGCGCCACTCAAGTCAGAAATCCAATCGTCAAATGTACCCGGACGCCTGTCTTCGCCGGTGCCGTAAAAGCGAGCTCCCTGCAAGCTGGCATTGGTTAAATTGGCATTTCTCAACTTAATTCCCGACAAGTCAACTTTGTTTAAAACTAAAGTAAACTGAGACGGGCCGGCAGGACTTTGAGCTAAATCGGTGCGGCTGAGATCCGCGCCGTTGAGCTGGCTGCTATACACTGTGAGAATTTTGCCGATCGCCCTTTGTACTGTTCGCTGGCGGGCGGCCGCTAACTCGCGTTCCGGGGCCTTGCCGCCAAAGCGCAGGGAATCGAGATCGTTACTCAGGGCTTGATTCAACCGTTGCAACTCAGGCAAAGCTTTCGGCCCGCTACTGACTAAAGCTTGCTGGATCGCGTCCAGCATGGCGCGGTTGTCTTCTTGAGCTAGCAAATCCGCTAGCAGGGGTACGGCGCGGGAGTCTTCCACGGCCCCCAAAGCCAAAATAGCCGATCGCCTGCCGGATGCCCCGCTAGCCGATGTGGGAGACAATTTGCTGACTAAAGCTACAAATAATTCGTCGTTCCGCTGCCGGGAATCCCGCAAATTTGCTTGACTTTGAGTGTAGATGAGAGTGCCGACAAACAAAGTTAAAATCAATCCCGCGCTGCCGACGGTAACTATCACTAAAGTTGTGCCTGGGTGTTGGCGCATCCAATTCCACAAACTGGCATTTGTTTTCAGGCCGCTTTGTGGAGTCACCACCAAAGCCGCAATCTGCGCGTCTTCCTCCGTCCAATCTGGACTCTTGACAGGATCGGCAGACAGTTGATTTGATCGAGCATTGACCACCAAAGTATTCGCGAGGCGATCGTGTCCCGCTTGCCGTTTGTAACGCCATGCAACCGCCCCGTCTGCGAGCACTGCCAAGCCGCTCAGCCCCCCTAAAATCAGCAAATCAGGAAACGCACCGCTCAAGCGCCAAATGGCGTAAGCGACGCCCAGAGGCACTCCCCAGCGCCCCAAACTTTCGCGAATTAGCACGGGTCCAAAACCCGGAGGAGTACCCGACGCTGTGACAACTTTGACGCCGAACCAGCGTTTGGGGAGAGTTTGACCTGTTCTGGCGAGCAAAAACAGTTGCCACCCCGCTAAAACTGCCGGTGCCAGCAGTGCCCCTGACCAGAATAGATTAGTTAGGGGTGCGACTCTGGGGCTGCGATCGCGCACGGGTATGCCCAAGGTACGGGCGACGGTTTCGGATGCTGCTGCTATGGAGGAATTGAGCGGCACGGTTTGAGATTCATTGTTGACTAATGCCCCGATACTGAAGGGAACGAGGGCGCTGGCCGCAATTAACGAAATTTCCACTGCCCAAGCGCCGCACCTGCGAACCAGCAGTGGCATTTGCTTGGATTGTGTTTGCCAAGACGGATCGGGTTGATTGATGCCGCTGGGCGCGGTGGGGTTAGCCATATTTAGAAATTCCTATTATTTGTCGTTAGTATTTGAGGACTGGGGGGAAATTGCCAATTTATACGCTATGTAGATTAGCACTCCGAGAACGGCAAGAGTCATCAGCGCTGAAATTAGCTGTACGATGCTATTGAAGACTGTCAGGACAATTATCGCTCCGACGGCAAAGGCTGCCACCTGCCCAGGTTTGGGGAGTCTTTGAAAATTGTCCAGTAATTGATTGTAGAAGGTTCCGACGGCTTGATAGCTGTCTGGATTTTGTGTGATGAGTGGCGATCGTTCTACTTTAGCTTTTAGTTCTCCCAACGCTTGCTGCCAATTGAAATTATTTTGAGGATTCATAAAAAAATTCCGAAGTTATTTTAGATTAATGTGTTTGGAACCGCCATTATCCCCTACCGTCAAAGAACTAGAACCAAATGCCATTGTGTGAGGAAACATGAAGATCCATTACCTGGGCGATCGCGGCAAACTGTGGTTTAGCTCGATCGTGACCCTAGCCTTGGCAATGATTTTAGCGGATGCGGGTGCTGTTCGGAGCCAACCGCTACAAATTGCTCCCGGATTTCCCGAACCGCTGGGAGTTTCTGGAGTTTCCGGCGGCCCGAACAATAGCGGCGACTGCGGTTTTGTCTCTCAAGGGCCGAACCACGTCATTGAAGTAACGCAGGATTTGCCTTACTGGCGGATTGCAGTACAAACCGCTGGAGCTCCGAGTTTGATGATTCAGGGGCCGAGGGGGCGTTTCTGCGTCCTGCCGGCGAATGCTGCGGCGGGGAATGTAGAATTTTCCGGTTATGGGGACAAGGGGACTTATGTTATTTTTGTGGGCGATCGAGCTCAAGGTCAACACCCTTACTCTCTCTCTATTTCCCAAAAGCGAAATTAAAAATACAACGGAATTAGGACGCTTGCTGTGAGAAAATGGCTTTTTGGCGATCGTAAATAAGCCGGATTTCTAACAGCCCGTGCGTGGAATAGCCATTTCATATCAATTTTGTATTTGTTCTCTAACCCACTTCCGAAACAATCTGAGAGTTGGACTCGTGCCCACTGTTTGGCTTTGTTCGCAATATTGAGAAATAGCTTCAATAATTGGCAGATTGGGAAAAGTTGGACTAATTTCCGATTCAACATATTTCCCATCTTGAAGCACATTAATCTGAAGCTTGTTATTTTCATAGCGCCAGATTTCAGGTACTCCCAAAGCTTCGTAAGCATCGAGTTGAGTTTTGGAAGTTAGATCGACTTCAATTGCTAAGTCAGGTGGCGGATCGACAGTTAAGTCTATCCGCTTTTTGCCAATCATTAGAGCGTGATTCTGAATGTAAAAACATTCATCAGGCTCAATTCCTTGTAACATACTTTTTCGCTGGAAAGTCGTCGAACCAAATGGTTCAAAGTCGATTTCTAGTTCCTCAAACAGAATTTTAACTAAATAGCTAATAATGATTTTAGCTTTCTCATGTTCTGGTAGTGGCATCCTAATCTCCAAAGTTCCTTGACTGTAAGCTATTCTAGACCCACGGTGTTCTCCCAACTCTTCTAAAATTGCTTCAAATTCCTGCCAGTTGACATCATTGAACAGCACTCTATGTCCTGGGGGTACACTGATTTGTCTTAATTGCAGCGTTACCATTTCAACCTCCGATTTATTTAAGTTTATTATAACTGATACCATCTTTTAACTTGAGGGGTTGACAGCGCTATCTCAACTTAATTTACTGTTAACTATAGCCAAAAATCGAGCTGTCTAATCTGCGTTTTTTTGCTGCGTGTACAGTTCCTTAAACTTGCGCTGCTGCTCGTTGTGATCTACGATCGGAGAGGGATAATGAAGAAGTCTGCGTTCTAAAGACGAAATATTTCCTGTTAGCAAAACTTTAGTATCAACACGGCGCAATTCTGGAACCCAGTGCCGAATATATTCCCCCTCCGGGTCAAATTTCTGAGCTTGACTCGCGGGATTAAATATTCGCAAAGGTTTCGGGTCCATACCGCTCGATGCGCTCCACTGCCAGCCGCCGTTATTAGCAGAAAGGTCGGCATCTATTAATTTTTGCATGAAGTATTTTTCACCCCACTGCCAGTTAATAATTAAATCTTTGGTCAGGAAACTGGCGACTATCATGCGGCAGCGATTGTGCATCCAACCTGTCTGGTTTAACTGTCGCATTGCTGCATCGATAATAGGATACCCTGTTTTGCCTTTACACCAAGCTTGAAAAAGTGTTTCATCATTCTCCCAAGGAAAGTCTTTGAATGCTTGACGGTAGGGGCCGTCTGCTACTTCTGGGAAATTATACATGGCGTGTTGATAAAATTCCCGCCACGCTATTTCCTGTTGCCAAGTGCGGATGCTTGTACACGCTTCTTCGCTGCGGCAAGTGTCCATTACTATCTGGGTAGCTTGCCAAACAGTGCGGATGCCAATTGCACCAAATTTGAGGGCTGCGCTGAGTTGGGATGTGCCGTTAATGGCGGGGAAATTGCGCTGTTCTTGATATTGGTAAATTGCCCGATCGCAAAATTCTTCTAATTTTTGTTGCGCTGCATCTTCTCCGGGTTCTATTACTAATGGATTTTCCCAAATAAATCCCAAACTCAACGCTGTTGGCACTGTTTCCATTGCACCTGCTTGGTTGGCGATTGCTTGTTCTTCGGCGGTTAAGCCGGTCATTAATTCCAGATAAGTTATCGGCAGTGTCTCTACTGGTTGAGCTTTAGGTTTACTGTTCCATTTTTTCCAAAATGGTGTATAAACTGTGTAGGGAGTCCCTGTACCGCTGCGAATTTCATCTGGGGCGTGCAGCAGTTGATCCCAGAAATTTTGAACTTGAATTCCTGCTTGTTGGAGGGCGTTTGATACGGACTGATCGCGCTGTTTTGCGTAGGGTTCTACATCCCAGTTCCAAAATACTGCTTGAGCATTTATAGCTGTTGCTAATCTTGGTATTCCTAGGATCGGATCATCTTGAATTATCAGCAATTGGCTGCCTGCTTCCCTGTAACGCGAGGAGAGTTTTTGCAAGCAGCCGATCATGTAGGTGACTCTAGCTGGCGCTACGTCATCGCGATTTAGGATATTGCGATCGAGACAAAAAATTCCGACAACTTTCGGGCTTTGCTGGCGCGCTGCTGCCAGTCCGATGTTGTCAGAAATACGCAAGTCGCGGCGGTGCCAAAATAAAATGAGATTGGATATATCGGACATTCGATTTTAGATTTTAGATTTTACAGTCCTGGACACAAGAGGGTTCAACAACCCGGTTTCTAAGTTAACTTTTATCGGTTTGACGCAGGATTTTTATAAGAAACCGGGTTTGTCTGTCAGTCCTATTTAAGTCAAAAATGGACGGGCTAAGAAAAAGCTAGAAATGGATTTTGCGTCAATTGGTTCCCCAGCTAAAATAGCTTTTTCTAATTCTTCAGGGGTGAATAAAACTGTTTCAATGTCTTCATCATCGTCTTGTGCTGGCGGCTTTTCCAGTTTTTCCAAATCTTGGGCTAAGAAAGCATAAATGATTTCGTCAGAATAACCGGGGGCGAGAAAAAATTGCCCTAAGTTCTGCCATTTTCCAGCGCGATATCCGGTTTCTTCTTCGATTTCGCGTTTGATAGTTTCGGCGGGGCTTTCATTGATTTCTACCGTACCAGCGGGAAATTCTAAAATTCGCCCTTTTGTGGCAAAGCGGTATTGTCGCACCAAGACGAGTTTACCTTCGGGTGTGACGGGAACTGCCAGTGCTCCGCCTGGGTGGCGAATACATTCCCACTCGCCTTCGGAACCGTTGGGAAGACGGAGGGTAGCCACGTCAAAATTAAATTTGCGCCCTTGGTAAAATAGGCGTTGTTTGAGGAGTTGGGGTAGTTCTTGACCGATCGACATAAGCGACAAGCGAATAATGTTTGAGTGCACCGATTTAAGACATCATAGGCGATATCATAGGATTTTAGATTTTAGATGGGGAATGACTGATAATTATCACAGTTGGGAGCTTACCTACGGTTGCATTTTTTTACTGGTACGATCCGTGAATTTTGCTCCATTTTTACAAAGGAAATTTTTGCACTCCGGAACAGTCTGCGGTTTGCAGGAGTTGGACGATCGCATTTTTCGTCACCGGATGCACCCAATCCGGAGCAATTTCTGCTAAAGGTACTAATACAAAAGCTCTTTCGGTCATCCGGGGATGAGGTAGAGTCAGTGTCGGAGTTTCTAGGACTAAATTGTCGTACAGCAGCAAATCTAGGTCTAGGGTTCTTGGCCCCCATTTTTCTCGGCGAATTCGATTAAATTTTATTTCAATTTCTAATAATTTTGCTAGCAATTGTTCGGGTTCTAAAGCAACTTCTAGGATGGCGCAAGCGTTGATGTAATCGGGTTGCGGCGGGCCAACGGGGGCGGTTTGATACCAGCTTGAATGAGATTTTACTGCTATTCCTGGGGTGTTGTTGAGGGTTACGATCGCGCTTTTGAGTGTGGCGAGGGAGTCGCCTAAGTTGCTACCAAGGGCGATCGCACATTTTGTTGATTTCATAAAGAAGAAGGTTCGGCAACGGATTGTGTAACGGATGTAACGGATGTCAGGAAGAAGGAAGAAGGAAGAAGAGTAATGCGGGGGCTGCTTGAGCGATATCCTTTACTACCGACAAATATTTCGAGTAAAACCAGACCCTAAAAGCCTAATTTTTGGTGGTAAATTGAGCCTACAGGACATTTTTTTAGGGAAATGTGAGGACACAAAATATTATTTTAATCAAATATTAACCAAGTGTTAAATTTTATTAACTATCATTGACAAGTGTTAGTATTTAGTTTCAAACATAATGAATTTGTACCTACGCTTATTGTCGGCTGTCATTCTAGCAATTATCAGTTTAACAGCAAGTATATCAATAGGTTTGGCTCAAACAAAAGAGCGCTACCTTACCCTAGATTCGGACGGCAGTCAATCTTTTGCGAGTTTAGTGCAGCAGGCGGAAGATTTAGCGAAAGAGTCGATCGCCCGCGAGTTTCAAGAAAATCCGGCATTAACAGAAGTTACAATCATCATTACAGCCGATCGCAGCCGACAAAGAGTTCCAGTTTTGCGATCGAGAGTATCCCGCCACGACTGGCAACAAGATGCGAGAATTGAACAGTGGACTAGATATTTTGCCGATGCTCAATTGCTGCTGGGATTCCGAAACGGCAATATTTCGTCCCCAAATTCTGGGTATTCGCAAGTGATGAATGCACCTGCGCCTAGTCGATCGACATTCCGAGAAAATGATCCGGGTTTTCGAGATGATTGAAATCGGGCATCGGGCATGGGGCATTGGGCATTGGTAGCAAACAACAAATAACCAATTATTAACCCAAATATAATTCCACTTTAATTAACCTTCAGGTTAACTTCCCTTAATTGAACAGTGATAGAGTTTCATACGGAATCATCAGATTAGGGAAGTTGGGTTGAATAAGGAATTTATGTCTAAAATAACTCGCCGACAACTGTTAATTTTCTTCGGCAGCAGTGCAGCTACCACTGTGCTTGCCCCTCAACTAACTCAAACACTGTTTGGCATCAATTCCACCTCGACCGAAGCTGTGGTAGGGCCGCTCTCTTTCACTCCGTTAAGACTTCCCCACCCGCTGCCGGTTTATCAAGAATTGTCTAGCTTTATGCCGACGGGCTTAAACGGACAGGGAACCGTGATGGCGGCCTCGCAGAATACTAAATTAACCAGCTACAACGTTGTTGACGATGTGGTTGTACCGCCGGAATACGAACGGTATGTGATTCTCCGCTGGGGCGATCGAGTTTTCCCCAATCCAGCAGACTATTTCGGCTACAACAACGACTACACTGGCTTCGTAGGCCTTCGCGGCAGCAGTGACGACGGTTATCTTTGGGTTAACCACGAGTATGTAGGCTTTCCGATGTCGAAAGTGACGCCGGAAGCGCCGTCTGATCTGGCACCATTTCCCACCACCGATCGCGCCGTCCTCGGTATAGACTTATCGGTAAAAAATCGCGATACCCTCGGCGAATTTCTGTACAATCTTGGTGGTTCGATCGTTCGCATCACCAAACAGTCTAACGGTAGATTTGGGGCGATCGCCGGCGACCCCCTCAACCGACGCATTCACGGACTTTCAGGGCTAGGAATCAACAGCCAGCGTACCGACAAATACAAAGATGTCACCTCCTGGGGAACCAGACAAGGGGATAACGAGTACCTCACGGGCACGGGCCCCGCAGCCACCCAAGTCTTCGCGCAAGTCAACACCGACGGACTCGGCAACCGCATCATCGGTACAGCTTACAACTGTTCCGGCGCCACAACCCCTTGGGGAACAATCCTCTCCGCCGAAGAAAACTTCCAAGGTAGCGAACTATTCTTCGTCGGAGTTCAGGAAAACATCAAACCCAACGGTGGCCAAACGGGCTACGCCAAGGGCACTATCGGTGAGGAATTCGGCTTAGTCGGCGAAAAATACGGCTGGATGGTAGAAGTCGATCCCCAAGATCCGAGTTTCCGCCCCCGGAAGCACACATGGTTGGGCCGTTTCCGCCACGAAAACGTCGGGATTCGCGCTGAAGCAGGCCGCAAGTTAATAGGGTACATGGGGGACGATCGGCGCGGCGGACACACCTGGAAATTTGTCAGCAACGGTACTGTCACCAATCCCGCAGATAAAACCAACAGCCGATTGTTTGAAGACGGCGTTTTGTACGTTGCCCAATATAACCGCAACGGTACTGGAAGATGGCTGCCACTGGCATTAAATACCCCGACCAATCCGGTGCGTCCTTCTAAAGTTGGCGAGGCGGAATTAGCAAGTTTTGGCAAAGCTCAAAGAGATGCAAATACTCGCTTACCCAAACGCGCCGGAATTGCTGGTCAAACCGAAGACGGCGGTTCTTTTGTAGTAGATACAACCAATGAAGCAAATGCAATTCCGGGCTACCAAAATAAAACTCTGGCTAATTTCTACAGCAGCCAAGGTGCGGTGTTAGTTGATGCTTTCTTAGCTGCTAATTTGATTGGTGGCACTCCGACGGCGCGGCCGGAAGATTTGGAAGTTAATCCTACTACTAAGGAAGTTTTTATTGCTTATACGGACGCCGCACCCGGAAGCGACGGCTATCCAGATTCTCGCATTTTTACTGTTGCTAAATACGGTAGCGCCGTCAACAGCACCCAGCAGTCGGGAGGACTTTACAAAATAATTGAAGACAGTCCAGACGGTGCAGGTTTGACTTTCCGCTGGCAGCGTTTGGCCCAAGGTGGAGAAGCGGGTTCGGTAGCTGGGGCGGGATTTGCTAGTGTAGATAATTTGGCTTTTGACCTTCAAGGCAATGTTTGGGGTGTAACTGATATGTCTACGAGCACGCATAACGGTTTTGATGTGGGTGCGGCTGGAAAGCCAACGACGATCGACCACAAGAAGACTGGAAATGTGTCAGATTTTACTGGAGTTTTCGGCAACAATTGGCTGTTTTATATTCCTAGTTCTGGGCCGAATGCAGGAACAGTAATTCCGTTTGCTTACGGCCCGAATCGGTGCGAAATGACGGGGCCGACTTTTGTGGGAGATACGCTATTGCTTGCGGTGCAGCATCCGGGGGAAGATTGCCCGATCGATGATGGTACTGTACTCAGTCGGCAAATTGAAATGTTGGATTTGAACGGTGCTGTTTTCAATCAGACTCGTAGTGTTTCTCGCGGGAGTTTGTGGCCGAGTAATATTGAGAATGATCGGCGTCGTTCGCCTATGCCGTCGGTGATTGGAATTCGTCGGGTGCGATCGACTCCAACGGGTCAGTTTGTTTAAATCTCACATCTTGCACCATTCTCGCTTAACAGGCAAGATGCCTGTTCCACAAGACAATTCACTCTTTGTGGAACAGGCATCTTGCCTGTTCATAAAAGCTTATTGAGATGTTGCTGCGGTTGCCCCAAGTGATGGGGACGGGTACTCTTGGGGGTTGCGTACTTAGTGTGCTTAAATATTAGTTTAAGTAGCCAAAAACTAAACTACGTCTGAATTGACGGAAAAGCTGAATTTACCTCGCCATCTTAAAGCCGATATCAGAGGTTTGGATTCCTCTGATTTAGATATTCCTCAAGCCTGCTGAGTCTGACGGGTTGTCAGCCTGTCAGGGACTAAATTCCTCTTGTAAGCCACTGTAATTGATTAAGTGCGATCGTACCAACTTTGCAGCGCCAAGCGGTGAACTTCCCGCCAGCTAATATTTTTAAGTCGGGCAATTTCCGCGCAATCTTCGTATTCCGGCTGTACATTAACAATCGTTTCTCCAGACTTCGCAACTTTTATCTTAACTTCGCCGTATTCTGTTTGAACTGTCTGGATTTCTCGGTGCAAAATCGTTCTTTGTTGAGTCGATCGCCTAATCCCCAGAGTAGTAGTCTCGCGAAAGATCACAGCTTCGCAAGCATCCTCAAATTCTGGATGACAAATCGCAGTTAACAAAACCCCCAGCCGCGACTTTTTCATCACAATTGGGGCAGTGAAAACATCCAGAGCTCCGGCGGCAAACAAAGCATCAAAAACATAGCCGATCGCCTGCGGACTCAAATCATCAATTTGCGTTTCCAACACCGTAATAGTTTCTATGGAATTGGGCATTGGGAATTGGGCATTGGGCATCGGGAATGGGGAATTGTTTAAAAACTTCTCTCTTCCTTCTTCCCTATTTCTTCTATCAGTTACAGAATCCGTTGCCGAACTTCCTTCTTCCCTATTTCTTCTATCCGTTACATCCGTTACAGAATCCGTTGCCGAACTTCTTTCTGACTTCTCCCCAATCCAGAGGCGCAAAATATTAGGAATTGCCAGATTTCGAGAACCTGCACCCAAACCGATCGCCTGAATTTGCATCGGCGGTGGCGGGCCGAAAGCAGAGGCGAGAGTACAGGCGATCGCAGTTCCCGTAGGAGTACACAATTCGCGATCGATCCCGTTGCTGTAAACCGGCACTCGGTGCGTTTCCCACAACCGCATCACCGCCGGCGTCGGCACCGCTAATCTGCCGTGTGCAGCCTTCACCGTACCGCCACCAGTCGGCATCGCCGAAAAGTAAAACTCCTGAATATCCAACCAATCCAAACCCAAACAAGTAGCGACAATATCAATAATTGCATCGGTTGCCCCCACCTCGTGAAAGTGAACCTCGCTTGCGGGGATACCGTGTACGGCACCTTCTGCCTCTGCTAATTTGCCAAATACGGCCAAACTCCAAGCTTCCACGCGCGGAGGCAATTTTGCAGAGACGATGATTTGCTCAATTTCGGGTAAATTGCGGTGATGAGTGTGACTAATTTCTGCATCTGCTTCGCCGTGACTGTGAGAATGTTCTTCCCCGTGATGATGGTGGTGGCGGGCGTCAAAAGTCGGGGATTCGGTTTCCGAGGGATCGAGTTCGGTAGCGGGATTTTTGGGTTTTAACGACAAATCCGCAGCTAAATCGACATAAAATTTAGTGGCTTGTTGAGTATTCCGGTGGACTAATTCCGTCCGCAACTGGTACTCTGTCGAAATGCCGAGCAAATTGAGTTTTTCGATTAGGTAGTCTAAAGGAACGCCAGCGTGGATGAGAGCTCCAATGCACATATCGCCAGCAATGCCGGTTGGACAGTCAAAATAAGCTATTTTATTCATTGTTAACAATTAATTTTCAACATTGATTGTTTCACTCGATATTTCGAGCGCCCACTTAGCCTGCAATATCTTAACATGGCAACTATTTACGAAGTGCATCCAGTTGCACCCCAAAGAGACCGGATAGAGAAAATTAACAAAGCTCTGAAAGATGGGGCAGTGATGCTTTATCCGACAGATACAGTTTATGCGATCGGCTGCGATATCAACTCCAAGTCTGCGGTAGAACGAGTCCGGCAAATCAAGCAACTATCCAATGATAAGCCTTTAACATTCCTCTGTTCCTCTCTGTCAAATATCACCGACTATGCTGCCGTCAGCGATGAAGCATACAGAATTATCAAGCGGTTAATACCGGGGCCTTATACATTTTTGCTGCCAGCTACCAAGTTAGTGCCACGGTTGGTAATGAACCCAAAACGGAAAACTACTGGAATTCGCGTGCCCGACCAGCGGCTTTGTTTTACACTGTTGGAAGCCTTGGGAAATCCAATTATTTCAACATCCGCTCACATTACCACGGATGATGAAGGTGCAGCACCCGTGCCCGCAGGAAAAGCAGAAAGTTTTGGCAAAGCTGAACTTTTTGACTGTTTTTCAAAGTTAGTAGATGTCATTGTCGATGACGGTTCCGATCCGGGATATCAAGTTTCCACCATTCTCGATTTGACCGCAAGCGAACCGATTGTTGTTCGCCGTGGTTTGGGTTCGGAAGCTGTCGCCGTTTGGGAAAAAGATTAAAATTTTAAGGGGCCGGTTAAGCGCCTAATTCGCCCACAACCAGCCCCATTTTTTATTTCAAAGTAGCTTTAAGCTTCTACCTTAACTCCTTTCCAAAAAGCAATATATCCGGCAATATTTTTAGCAGCATCTTTTGGAGTAGGATAGTACCACGCAGCATCTTTATTAACTTGTCCGCCGACTTCGACACTGTAGTAACTAGCAACACCTTTCCAACCACAAGTAGTGTGAGTGCTGCTATCCTTGAAATACTCACGGTTAATGGCATCGGCGGGGAAATAATAGTTGTTGTCTACAATTTCGCACTTGTCGCTCTCGGCCAAAACGGCACCATTCCAAATTGCTTTCGGCATCAGTTTTTCTGCTTAAATTGAGATTCTCAATTATTGTAACTGTATTTGTGCTCAAAAGGCATAGAATAGTTGAGAAGCCAACAACCAACTACTGCAAATGCCAGCGTCTCATCCGCCAATATCTTCTGTGCCACTGTCCCTGGAACAAGCTCTTAAACATTTTTTTGGCTATGACTCTTTCCGTCCGGGACAGCAGGAAATTGTCGAAGCTGCTTTACAAAAACGGGATATGATGATTGTCATGCCGACGGGTGGTGGCAAGTCTTTGTGTTTTCAATTACCGGCACTGTTGAAACCGGGATTGACAGTGGTTGTTTCACCGTTAATTGCTCTGATGCAAGACCAGGTGGAAGCTTTGCAGGATAATGGAATTGGGGCGACTTTTCTCAACAGCACTTTGAGCAGTCAGGAAACCCGATCGCGCGAAACTGCGATTCTCGAAGGTAAGATTAAATTGCTTTATGTTGCACCCGAACGCTTGCTGGGTGAGAGATTTTTACCATTTTTAGATATAGTAGCAAATAAGTTAGGAATTTCGGCATTTGCGATCGACGAAGCCCACTGCGTTTCGGAATGGGGGCACGACTTTCGACCAGAATACAGGCAAATGCAGCGAGTGCGCGATCGATATCCCGACATTCCCATTATGGGACTAACCGCCACCGCCACCGAGCGCGTCCGCCAAGACATTATCCAGCAGCTAACTCTGCGAAATCCCTACATCCACGTCGCCAGTTTCAACCGTCCCAATTTATACTACGAAGTTCGCCCCAAAACTAAGCACAGTTTTGCCGAAGTTTTGCAAATTATCCAAAAAAAAGGCGGTTCGGGAATTATCTATTGCCTCAGCCGCAAAAAAGTTGACGAAGTTGCCTATAAATTGCAACAAAGCGGCATCCAAGCCTTACCCTACCACGCCGGCATGAACGATGTCGATCGCGCAACCAATCAAACCCGCTTCATTCGCGACGACGTGCAAGTAATGGTAGCCACAGTTGCTTTCGGTATGGGCATTAACAAACCCGACGTGCGGTTTGTAATTCATTACGACTTACCCAAGAATCTCGAAGGATACTATCAAGAATCCGGCCGCGCAGGCCGAGACAACGAACCGGCCCATTGCAGCTTATTTTTCGGCTACGGCGATGTCAAAACCATCGAATACATCATCGAGCAAAAACCAGATCCGCAAGAACAACGAATTGCCCGCCAACAGTTGCGTCGAGTCATCAACTATGCAGAATCCACCGAGTGCCGTCGTACAATCCAGTTAAGTTATTTTGGCGATTCATTCCCCGGAAACTGCGGTACTTGCGATAACTGTTGCAACCAAAAACCCGTAGAAGATTGGACGATTGAGGCAATGAAATTTCTTTCTTGCGTTGCGAGATGCCAAGAAAAATTCGGCATGAATCATATTATTGACGTACTGCGCGGTTCAAAAAATCAAAAAATATTGCAATACCAGCACCACCAACTTTCTACTTACGGAATTGGCAAAGATAGAAGTGCTGAGGAATGGAAAAAGTTGAGTCGTTCGCTGTTAAATCAAGGTTTTTTAGAGGAAAGAACAGACGGGTTTCCCATTTTGAAACTGAATGAAAAAAGTTGGGAAATCATGAAACGTCAGCGCACAGTTGAAATCGCCATTGAACCCCAGCGAGAAGTACAGGGTAAAGTTCGGTCTTTGGCAGTAGAAGTAGAAGGTTTATTTGCCATACTGCGGACACTACGCAAACAAATTGCCGACGAACAATTTGTACCACCTTACGTAGTTTTTGCCGATAAAAGCTTGCGAGATATGGCAGAAAAACGCCCACAAAATCTCACCGAGTTCGAGGAAGTTTACGGCGTTGGTAGCAACAAGCGAAATAAGTACGGTAAAGTTTTCTTGGAGGCAATTCGCAATTTTTGCCAAGAACAAGGATTGTCAAGTAGTGCTGCATCTTCTGAGGTCGCTAATCTTCCCAATCTTTCCAACGTTGCGTCTTATTCGCAGATGCAAACCTGGGAATTATACCGACAAGGTTTGACAGTTCAAGGAATAGCGAATGCGCGGGGGATGAGTCCTAATACTATTTCTGGGCATCTGATAGAATTGATGGAAATGGGCAGGGAAGTTGATATAAATTTGTTGGTTGAATCGGAACGCCAGCAGGCGATAGTGTACGCTATTGAAGTTATGGGAGATGAAAAACTGAGAGCAATTTATGATTTTTTGGAAGAACGTTATACTTTTGAGGAGATTAAGTTTGTGCGGGCTTGGTGGCGGCAAAATTATGTAGGTTTTTAACCGCCGATGTAGGCTGATGAACGCTGGTGGGCGCAGATAATTAATAGATAGGAGGGACAAATGATAATAAATAAATTAGCTTTTGGGGATAATATATTAAAGTAGCGTTTTTAACCGATATATTTTTTCCATTTGGCTGTGCTAGCTGGCAGATGTGGGGTTGGCAAAACTCAAATTTCAAAAGTAATTTTTAAATTGCTATAAGTCAGTAAGCTTGAGTTGGCTAACCGTCTCATTGTTCGCTATGGTTCGTGCCGTTGCGAGGGTAAGAAGCAATCGCCGAGACTTTCTTCTGTTCTCAATTTTAGTGAGTGAGGAGGGCGAGAAATTACCTTTTTAACTGAACCTTATTGAGGTATAACTACCTAGTCAAACCACTTTTTATATAAGTAGTAGAGTGAGAGAGATTAATCTTTAAATCCACACGCAGGAGACTCTTTACACTTACGCCCCGCTCCAATGATTGAATTATATTGATGCAGCCGGAAACGATATTAAGTGTCTCTGTGCAGCCATAAACACCCTAAATTTTAGCATGGTATTTGGTGTTGGGAAAATTATATAGATGGGTTTTTGAGGGCGAGAAAGTAAGTTTCTACACTTTAGCAGTGTACAATAAATAGTTGACTTCGTTAGCTAACCATTCGTTAAACAGATTGTGCAATATTTCTTGATACCGTTCAGGGGTTAATTCCGCCGGGAGAAACTTTTCAACCAGGAACAAGTGATATCCTAGCTCTGTTTCAATTGGACGAATTACTTCTCCGGGTTTAGCGCTAAATACGGCGACGGCTATGTCTGGTTTTAAACCCCAACGATAAACCTTGCCTTTGCAACCGCATAAATGCCGGCTATTTTCGTCAATGTCGTAAAGATGAGCAGCATCAAAAAAGCTGATTTCTCCTTCTTGAATTTGATAAAACAGTTCCTGAGCAAGCTGGGGGTTTGCAACAACTATTTGATAAAGAATTATTTGGTCGAATTGCAATTTGTTTTGAATAAAAATCTTTTCTACTTCTTTGCTGAACAAGTGTTCGGCTAGTTTTTGGCTGAGGAGCCGATCGCAAATTCCGGCTTCTAAATCTTCTACCGAAATCATCTGATCGACCAGCCAAGCAATCGTATCCGCCGCTTTCTCCAAACGCTTCTCGCGGCGGAGTTGGTCGCCCACAGCTTGAATTTCGTCGGGAGTCACAGTTAACCCCCGTTCCAGGGCTGCTTTCTCAATAACTTTTTTCTGCAAAACCTTTTGACTAAATGTCTTTATTTGCTGCTCTTGTCTGAGTAGTTCAATGATTTCACTTGCTTCAATCAATGGCCCGTAAAAGTCCTTCATCTTTCTCTCTCCACCTATATGACTTTATTAAGCTCATCCCCCGACGCTGCCTGCGGGGTAGTTGGGGTTAACGGTTAACGGTTAGCTACAAGATGTCATTTGGCAAACTAATAAAATCAGCATTGCTCAAAGTTGTTGCACCCGCTGCGTTAACTGTTCCCAAAACAACAGCTAAAATTCGATCGCCATTATTGGAACTAAACTTGAGCAGAGTGGCGTCTATCGTACCGTCACCATCAGTATCAAACGCGACGAGTGTCAAGTCTGTTACCGAAAGTCCCCCTATTAGCCCAATTTGATCGCCTTGAGCGGGATTGAAATCAACGACTCGATCGGCTAAAAATGGATTAGCTGCTGCACTCGCTGTTTCGGGTTGAAATGCAAAGGTATCAGCGCCGCTACCTCCAATCAATGTATCGGTGCCGAAGTCGCCACAAAGAAAATCGTCGCCGTTGCCACCAATCAGCAAATCTTGACCTTTCCCTCCCCGCAAAGTGTCGTTTCCATCGCCTCCATCGATCGCATCATCACCTCTGTTAGCTTGGACAATATCGTCGCCACTTCCTGCGAAAATTTGATCACTCCCGCTACCGCAAGTAATGACATCTCTATCGCTGGTGCCCCGCCAATATCCGTCGCCGTTACTGTCGTAGGTGACAGTTAATACCGCAGGATTATTGTCTGGGGCGGTAATTTCAGGAGGCGGCGTTGTCTCAGCATTGCTGTTGGCATTGTTACCGGGAAGTGCGATCGAATTATTGCTGTTACTGTTATTTGTGGGATCAGAAATTGTCGTACTCTCGTCGCCAGTACCCGTACCGTCTAGAGAGAAATTGGAAGGACTTGAATTGCTAGAAGTGCCGCCAGTTAGCGGGGTGAGCATTGCACCGTCATTATTTGACAGTATGGGTGTGGGCGTAGGTGCTGGCGCTGTGGCGTTAGTAGTTGGGGGCGCCACTGTGGAAGCACTCGCTGTCGCGCTGCCACTGCTAGATGTAGCCCCCACAGCGTAAGCAGTCTCACTACTTGTACTACTTCCCGTCGGGGAAGTTGCTCTCGCGCTGCTGGTACTGCCTGCACCGCTGCTATCTACAAAGGAACTAGACTTGTTGGAACTGCTGCTGCCACCACCAGGGTTATTCGCCAACGAATACAAGGTGTTTAAACTATTGCTGTTTCCAACAATATTATTTAAGGGATCAGGAGCTAATAAATCTAATGGAGGCATCGCGATTTATCTCCTTTGACCTATCAACACGAAAAGCACTTGCACGATCGCCGACACTCCGCATTTCAATGAATGCAAATGTATAATTTTAAAAAGTGTGAAGCAATTGCTCTTGACTTCACACTAAAGACCGAAATGTTTTTCATAAATGAACCTTGGTCTATTCCGAAAGTAGGACGGGACAACACTGTTACCAACACCAATCTGGGCGATCGGTACTGATTGCCAATGGCATTTGATTTAGCCATCACCATCACTCTCAAAAGGCTTGTATAAATTTAAACTGCACCTTCCTTGCACTCGCCCGTACTGAAAAAATATTAGGGCGGACTGCTAAAGATGAGCAAAAACCGTGTTTTATTTCGATTTGCCTAAATATATCTGGACTAATTAGAGGTATGTTGCCAATTTGGCAGATTTGTTTGAAATTATCAGACTTACGCCTGTTTTCAATTTTTATACTCTTTGTATCCGGGCGCGCGCTTGCTGGTGTTGAGAACCGATGACACACCGCTGCTCCCGTTCCTGAATTGTGATTAACAGAGCGGGGTTTGGCAACAGTTTGATGACTGTGGTTGAGCGGATGGGAGGGGACTTGGAACGGCGGTTGGAGGGGCTTGCATCAGCCTGGAAGGCGACGGATTTGGCCGATTTGAATATGATCGCGATCAAAGGGATGCGGACTCATGGCAGGTGCAGGGCGATCGCCCTGGTATTGACACCGACGTAGTTTTGCAGATATTGATCCCAGTCATCTGGTAATGAAACATAAGAAGCAAGATAAATATCGGGTTCTTCTTCATTCACACTTTGAATGCGGAGTTGACTGAGTTCAAAACTATCGGCAGAAAAATTACTCAAGAAGAGAGACATCCGTGTATCTGTACTAACTTTTGCTGGATGTAAGCAGCAAAAGCAGGAATTACCTCTTCTTCATAACCAGGCAGGCAAATAAGTCCTGTGTAATCTGCTATAATATTTCCTGCCATGGAGATTTCAGTTTCAAAGCCCCCTCCATCCTGGTGGGCTAATAAAGTTTTTAGAGGGAAAAAAGCAACATAGGATGAATCTTTTTTGGTATCTGGTTTTGCAGCTAATAGGAACCACGGCTCATGAACCCTCTGCAACCATCCAGATAACCAAATCCAGGATAAGAAGAAGTGAGCCTGATGATCTGCGGCGTATACAGAATCTCAATTTTCTCTGATTTTCTTAAATGTTTCAAAATTATCAATTTTCTCACTCTGCATATAATTTTTTCCTCACCAATTATACTCCCATATTTGTCGGTTAAGACTAGATATTCCTAATCCTCCTGAGAGGATTTCTGAAACCCAGTATTATCGATCATCTTCCTATCGGGTGAGACTATTAACGCCCAAAAAATGAAATAGAAGTACTGCGAAGTGTAGATGAAGCACTTTGGTTTCCAGTCCTTGCATAGGCTCTGGCTGTTGAATTGGCTCTACTATACTCAAGACTACCCAAGTCTTTAACCGTTGTGTTGGTTACAGCATTTGTATAAGTTTCATTACCAATAGCTAGTCCACCTGCAACAGCTATCGCATATCCAGGCTCGGCTGTTGTTGTGGCGAATGTATCAGCGTAAACATTGCTACCACCTTGTACAACTGTGCTTTCGCTTTCGTTAATGGGTTCTAAATAACTTAAGTCAGAGATGATTAAGCAATATTTCATGGCAGGATCACGAGAAGTTTTTAGCAGACTCAATTCATTTTAAATTGAAGATATACTAGAGCAACTAGATGTTGATGAAGTGCTGCTAAAACTCGATGAAGAAGACCTACTATAACTCGATTTGGCGTAACCACTGGAGCTATTAGCAGATGAAACCTTTACAGAAATGCTTTGACTAATTTCACCTCGATCATCGCCAGATGCTTCGATTACGCTTTTCGCCTCAGCAATAACTTTACCATCGGGTGAGACTATGCGTTTGACAACAAGTTTAGAGTCAGCCATGGGTTGAACACCGATTTTTATTGATTATAAAAAAATTGGATAAATCCTAAATCTGTAAGTCGTAAATGGTAATCACTTACGGCTCTATTTGAAAATAGATCTCGTCAGTTGATTACTTGTTTAAAAGCAAATTAATCAACTACGTAAATTACCTAAGTAAGGCGGTCAGAATCAACCCAACTCTGTAATAAAACCTCAAGTCTATGTATTAAGTTATTAGTAGGGCTTGAGCAATGAAGCCCTACTAGAAACCACATAGTTAGAATTGTTCCTGCCCACCTACTTATTCCAATTGCCAAGTGACTTGATGAATTGGAGTTATATGCTAGCTAGCTGCAGAAAATCCAGTGGAAGCAGAATACTCACCTTCTACAACAGTAGTAAAGATTTGGGTCGAGGTGTTTTTCCCAAAAGCTTCAGATTGAGCTGTCGCTAGATTGTTCTTGATGTCAACAAATTGCGTGTAAATCTTGTCAACGTCAAAACGTTCCTTAACATCGAGTTCGGCTTTGACACGGGAGTTGAGGCGGCCGAAAAAGATACCACCAACTACATCAGAAGTTTCAGCAGTTTCCAAGTAGTTCAGATCGGAAATAATCATGGCTTTTCTCCTTTTTCCTTGTGAGTTTTTTGCTAGAAGCAACCTTTGGTTGTTCTGTATTTAATATAGCTAGGCTAATCAGACCTGTGTTGCCATTTTGGCAGATTAATTTTGACAGGTACTGAAAACGTAAAAGGTAGGCTACTCAATCAACTTGAGTAGGACGGGCATTGCCGAAATAGAGGAATAACTGTATTAGACTCGATCGCAAAGCAGGATAAATTCACAATAGCTAAAATCGGGTTTCTGAGTATAAAGTAATTAATTTGGCTAAGGTTGCCATTTTGGCAGATTTATCGAAAGCGCGGATGTTAGATACTCAAAAACCCGATCGCCCGCGGTGAGTCAACCAAAAAATTGGTACACCCAACGCCCGCAATCGGGTTGTCGGTCAATCGACTAAATTACTTACCCGCCCAATTAAACCAGCGCGTCTTACATCCAGCCCAAAATCCTTGATTGTGAACATCAACCCCCGGCGCCGAGATATGTGAACCTGCGCCTGCGACTTCAGCTACAAAACCTGCGGTATCTGAGTGCAACTCGCTACCCATCGGAATTGCATCACCCCCTCGAACTCCGGCTCGTTTTTCCCTCACCACTTCCACATAATCTAAATCCGCAATTTTCCCCAATGCAGGCTTAGTTTCGGATTTACTCGACTTGCTGATTTGACTGTTTTCCTTAAGCAAGCGGTTGGAAGTACGGTAAGGGATATAGTCCAGAGGATTGTAACCCGTGCACCGCAAAAGTAAAAAACAAGCCCAAGAATACTTTCCTGCCAGGATGGCTGAAATTATCTCATCCAATTGTTCTGGTTTGATTCCAATTTGAGAATGATTGGCAGAATGGTGAAATTGGGAATTCATTATTTTATCCTGTTTTGTGTATATAGAGTGACAAAGGACAACAACCACTTAACTATGTTCTACAAACTCATGCCGCCCTTTTGTAGCTGCTTGAGAGGGTCAAGCAAAATGTCGGCTATGCTGCGCTGGCGAATGACAATTTCTGCAGTAGCTGTTTGGCCAGCTTTGAGTTTCCAGGTTTGGTTTTTGGCTTTCACTGAGTCTCGATCGATACTCACTTCCACCCGGTAAAAAACACCCAATCGCTCGTCTGTTTTGGCATCCGGCGAAATAGATAAAACTTTTCCCGGAATCACGCCGTAATTTTGATAAGGAAAAGCATCGAATTTGACTTGCACCGGCATTCCGGTTTTGACAAATCCCGCTTCTCGGTTCGGCAAACTGACTTCCAGCACCAGAGGAGCCTGATTCGGAGTCATTTCTGCAATAGTTTGACCCGGTTGAACTACTTCGCCAGTGTTGTGAATGTTGAGTGCGGAAATCACTCCGCTGACGGGTGCGTAGAGAAATCTTTGTTTGAGCTTATTTTTTGCTTGATCGAGCAGGGTTTGGGTTTCGGCAATTTTGGATTTGACTTGATTTAATTGCATTTCCAACTGCTGAATTTTTTGCTCTTTTTCTAACTGCATTTGGCGCGCTGCAGCTTGTTTGCTGGCGGCTTCGGCTTGCAGTCGATCGACTTCTGCGAGTTGTTGGGCTAATTCACCTTGGGCTCTAGAAATGGCGCTAGTTCGATCGCGCAAATTTTGCTCGACTTCAAACAACCTTTCCTTAACCCCAGTTGCATCAGACAGTTGACTCCTGATCGCAGCACTTTGCCTGTCGCGAACGGTTTGCTCGACTTCAAAGGCGCGATCGTCAGCCTGAGTTGTCTCCCCCAACTGGCTTCTAATCACCGCATTTTCACTTTCTCGCAGAGCTTCCTCAGCTTGAAACAATACGTCTTTTGACAACGCTCCTTCATCTACCAAAGGTTTGAGACGCGCGATCCGCTCTTTGTGAGCAGTCACTTTTGCTTCCAACCCGGCCAGCAATTCTTGAGTCTTGCGTTGCAATGGTTTCACCTGATCGCGCCGCCCTTGCTGGGAGTTAATATCTGTTTTCAGTTGCGAGAGCAAGTCTTGTACATTCTTTTCCAGAGGTTTGAGCTGTTGTTGCCGCGCTTTCTGAGACACTACATCTGCTTGCAATTGCTCGATTTGAGACTGCGTGGTGGCCGCTGAAGCGCGAGCACGGGCGATCGCAGCTTGGGCCCCCCGCTGGTCTGCAGCAGCAATAGCTTGGCTCGCTTCTACTTCCAGTCGAGTTCTCTCGATCGAACTCATCTCTTGCATCAATTGAATTCGATCAGCGTCCAGAATTTTCTCAAGACGCTCCACCTCGCTCTGGGCATTCGACGGGTCTAATTCCGCCAATAATTGTCCAGCTTTGATTTTTTGACCTTCTTTGATAGCGAGGTTAATAATTTTTCCCGTCTCCGTCGGGTGAATTTTGTAAACAGCGCCTTTGGGAACTAATTTGCCCTGAGCATGACCAACCTCGTCAATTTTTCCCAAAGTTGCCCACGCTCCAAAAGCTACGGAAAAAACCATTCCTCCTAATATCAACCGCTGCGGAAAAGATACTGGTGGCTGGTCGAGTACCGAGTGCAAAGAAGTAGACCAATTATTGGCATCAGGCTGCCGTAACTTGGCAATATTGATACTGTCATTAGTTTGAGAAGAGCGATTTTGAGATTCGACAACTTCTAAAGAGCGGTCTTTTTTTCTGGCTTCGTTTTCTTGCCTTGAAGCGACGCCCCCATAAACTTCAGCTATTTCATCAGGAGCAGCGCCTAATTCTTGCTCATCTTGTGAAACCATGATCCTTACTCCCCACTTGTAATTTTAAAAAATTGGTAATTAGAAATTGGTAAGTGGCAATCGGTAATTGGGACTCGGTAATTAGTAAATTCGATGTGAGATTTGAGATTAGAAAATCAAAAAATCCGTTACCTCGATTAAATCTCGTACATTACTCGTTGCCGAACTTCCTGCTTCCTTAAATATCGAGTTGTTGCTGAGCGAGGTGATAGTAAAGTCCGCGTTCAGCCATCAATTCGTCGTGGTTGCCTTGTTCGGCTAAAATGCCTTTGTCTAGAACCAAAATTCGATCGGCATTACGCACCGTAGACAACCGATGAGCGATAATAAACGCAGTGCGATCGCGACTAATGCGGGCGAGATTTTGCTGAAACCTGCGTTCAGATTCGGTATCCAGCGAAGAAGTTGCTTCGTCCAAAACCAAAATTCGGGGATCGCCCAAAAGAGCGCGGGCGATCGCAATTCGTTGTCGCTGGCCCCCAGACAAACTCGTTCCCCTTTCCCCCACAGGAGTTTGATAACCCAGCGGCATATCTTGAATAAAAGCGTGAGCTTCTGCTAGCTTCGCCACTTCTATCGCCTGTTCCAAGCTTGCAGAATCCGCATCATTTCCGTTTTTATACAGCGTAATATTTTCCAAAATCGTTCCCGAAAACAAGAAACAATCTTGAGGAACAACACCCAACTGAACTCGCAGCGACTGCAAAGAAATGTGCCGAATATCGTGGCCGTCAATTGTCAGCCGCCCCTTTTCTGGATAATAGAAACCTTGCAGCAACTTTACCAAAGTGCTCTTACCGGAACCGCTGCGGCCAACAATTGCCACAGTTTCTCCAGCTTGCACCTCAAAGGAAAGATTTTGCAGCGTATTGCGTTCCTCATCCTGAGCATAACGGAAAGAAACATTGTCAAACTTGACGTTTCCCTGAATGCGAGGCAGCACCAGCATTGGCTTGTAAGGGCTTTCTTCAGGTTGGGCAGAGAATACATCATCCAAACGCTCGATCGAAACGAGCACTTCTTGAAACTCATCCCAAAGTCCTACTACAGACAGCACAGGAGAAATCACGCTCCCAATCATCATATTAAAAGCAACAAATTGACCGATCGTCAACTCATCTTGAATCACCAGCATTGCCCCGTACCAAAGCAAAGCCGTGCTCCCCAAAGTATTAATCCCACCCCCGATCACCTGCAAAGAATTAGCCAACTTCTGCCCGCGAAATTTAGCATTAATCATGCAGGTTAATTGATCTTCCCAGCGCCAGCGCATTTCTCGCTCAGCAGCAGTTGCCTTAACCGTCGCTACCCCAGTAATCATTTCCACCAAAGATGAATTTTGCTTGGCACTTTCGGTAAAAATCTCCCGCGACACTTTTCGCAGAAATGGAGTTGCCACTAAAGTCAAAATCACGATCGGTGGAATCAAAGCCAGCACCAACAAAGCCAGACGCCAGTTATAGTAAACCATCAGTCCGATGTAAACTACAGCCATCAAAGCATCCAACCAAGCCGTAATAGCTTGGCGAGTCAAAAATGCCTGAATTTTTTGATTTTCCTGAACCCGCGTCAAGATATCGCCCACCTGACGAGATTCAAAAAACTTGATTGGCAAACTGAGAGTATGACTGATAAAGCCACTAATTAAAGTCAGGTCAATGCGGTTCGACAAATAATCCAGCAAATACTGTCTCGTTGCACCCAACAGCGTTCGCCAAACACTAAATAACAGCAGTCCGAGCGCAAAAACGTGCAGAGTTACTATGCTTTTGCTGACAACCACTTGGTCGAGAATTACCTGGGTAAATAGGGGAGTAACTAAACCAAATACTTGGAGCAACAAAGAGAGGAGCAGAATTTGGGCGATCGCAGCGCGGTATGGCCAGACTATGCCAACAAAATCTTTAATTTTAATGCCTTGATGTTCGGCAGCGTGATTGCGGTAGAGTTCCGCTGTCGGGTCTAAAATTAGGGCGTACCCAGTCCAATTTTCGGTAAAACTTTTAATGCTCATCCACCGCTTGCCCGCAGCCGGATCAGCCACTAAAACCTGTTGATTTTTAAAGCGGTAAACTGCCACGTAGTGATTGCCTTGCCAGTGAGCAATCCAGGGATTTTGATTTCGCAGGGGAGTTAAAGAAGCTCGCACGGGACGGGTTTGAAATCCCATCCTTTCCGCTGCTTTTGCCAGACTCTTGAGCGACGCGCCGCTGCGGCCGATTTCTGCCAATTCGCGCAAGTAATTTAGGCTGAATTTTTTACCCCAATATTCGCTAATCATCGCTAAGCAAGTAGCTCCACAGTCTGCTGCACTCTGTTGTTGAATGAATGGGTGTCTGCTGCTCAACCAGCGCCGCTGCTTTGGTTTGGGAAAGCTGATGATTCCGGCTGCGGGTTTTTGCTGAGCAACTGCGGTTAATTTTGATGGCTCGGTTTGTGAGGTAGATCTGGCATCCTGGGGCGACGTTACTAAGCTTAAAATGGGAGGTTTGCGGATGATTTTAGGGCGGGAATTGCTTTCGGAACTAATTCGCGCTTTGGCGATTTCCCACTGTTCGCTGCTAAGCTGGTAAATTAGCAGATCTGTTACCGCTATCCAGTCGCTCTTTATGTCTGAATATTCCCAGTTCCTGCCGATAATTGGCGCTGCTTGACCTTGAATTTGACCGCTGCGGAGCCAAAAATTATTGTTGGAGTTTTGGCAATGTTCAGCGAGGGAAACTCCTGCGGGAACTCGACTTTCTTCTATGTAAGGAAGTAAGTGCGGCCACAGAAGCTGTTGTTGGTGGGGAGGGCGCGATCGCAAATCAGTTTGTGTCTTGAAAAATATTAACCGGTGTCGCTCTTGAAATTCTTGCTGCAAGTGCTGTTGCAGTTGCGGGAATTCTTCTAAAATAAGCTGCATTGTGGTGGCCGCAATTCGACCGATTTGGCAAGTGCCAGCCGCAATTGCCCTGTAAGGCAGTCCGCTTTCAATAAATCGGTTATCTGTCCCAAATATTGCTCCGACTTCCAGTACCACCGCCGAAATTTCCTGCTGTTGAGACGCTTCTACCGCTAGCAGTCTGACTCTTCCCTCGCAAACTAAATAAAAATTGCGATCGCTCTGTTCTTTTTCAAGAAAATTGTTGCTATCTGATGTTTGATATTGAGTGATTTCATCTCCGAGCTGAAACTCGCAAATTTCACACGCTGTATTTAATTTCGCCACTAATGTCGGTTCTGCACCGACTTCCTCGAAAATTTTCTGAATAGCCGGGAAATTTTCCAAGGCTTCTGGGGTTTTAAAAATGTGATTTTTAACCCCTAATTTTTTTTTCATAACTCACCCTGTCAAAAATTTGAAACAAATTTTTTGAATGACAACTAACCCGGTTATGAGCAATTTTTATTGGTTTAGTTGCAATTTAGTTGGCTTAAAAACTGTTGGTCGATATGTCCGACTAACACCCCTTAGTTACGGCATCCCTTCAACGCCTTTAGGATATATAAAATTGCGTTTTTTCAGGATTGTGTGGTGATTGCGTAAGTGTGGTTTTGGCTGGCTCTCAGTTTAACTTACAGAACCGTGATTTGGGCTACCTTTAAGGGCAATCTTTACCAAATCTTTATAAACTTACCGTAATTATACGGATATTTGTGAAGATTGTGTGAAGCTGGGGCAGGCAAATGTTGAGCCTGGCATACGTATATATACACAGAAATTGACATTCAGGATTCAAAAACCATCAATTTTTGATGCTTGTTTGTGAAGTCCAGATTCCGAACATTGTAAAGAAATATTGATTGCTGTTAGTTTGTAGCAGCCATTTAAGCAATTAATTCACCATCTAATCTGGGTATGTAACGAATTAAAGTAAAGTGGAAAATTCTGCTGTTGATAACGGCTTTCCATTTGGGGGTGACTTCTGTGATGGGCCAAACCCATCACTATCGATACCCATCACTATCCGTCTAAACCCTGATTAAAAGTATCGGTTTCTCTGCGTAACGAATTTTGTGCGATCGCACTCAGTGTATTTGTTCTCCAAAAGCATGGAATAGCGTAAAATCCAACAACCAACTACTGGAAATATCAGCGTCTAATCCGCCAACATCTTCTGTGCCGCTGTCCCTGGAACAAGTTCTCAAACATTTTTTTTGCTATGACTCTTTGATCCCGGGGCAGCAGGAAATTGTCGAAGCTGCTTTACAAAAACGGGATATGATGATTATCATGCCGACGGGCAGTGGCAAGTCTTTGTATTTTCAATAGTAGAGACTATTTATGGGAGGAAGGCTACTCTTTGGCACATCTTAGCCGTATCATCTGTTATTTAGTTCACCCTACTTCATGCCGTTTCACCTAAGTTCTGCTCAATCAACGCCAGTGCTAGTAATTGAGCAGCCTGCACGTTACTCATTGCGACTTCCCAAATGCCTTTTGCACAATAGCTGTAAAAGTTACGAACAGGCAGAAACAATGAAAGCTACTGGTAAGGTGTATACAATTGATTTGGCTGGGAATCAGTATCAAAGCCCTCGCTACTTGCAAAGTCGAGCGAGGATTAACTCCCTCATCGACCATTATATGTCATTGGAAGTTTTGAGCGATCGACTTTCCGCTCTCCCCCAGCAATTTTCCACCCCGCATCCCCGCCCTTGGGAACCCATAGATTGGCAAGGAATCAATCGCAACCAAATTATTGGTGTCAAGCCAGAAATCTTTTTACAAATTTTGGCAAGTGCCGCAGAAATTGAAGCTCCCATCCGCAGCTACGGTAGAGAAAGTTGGTGCTACTTACAGCATATTTACCCGCAAATGGCAAGGTTTATGGGAGGAATCTTTGATGACAACGGCAAGATTTTAGAGATTGGTGTTTGGGAAAAAGAAGAACGCCAACATTGCCCGACATTTAGGAAAATTTACCAGCAACTTACAGGGGAAAAACTGCAAGTTAAACCGAACTCTGTGAATGGCTGTCAATCCACAGGTGACGCTTGGCAAGATACCTACAAACACGTGATTAGTCGCCTGAGTACCGAGTGGGGAGCTACTTCTGTTTATTTATGGTTGATGGTACACTCAACAGGAGCGTTGCAACAGGCAATTTCCCAGCCTTTACAGGATGAGATCAATCATTTAGCTAAGTTTTGGGGTTTCAGCCGCTGGGCATTCTCCCAGAGTTACTTCAATCAACTAAAAGGCTCTACCAAAAACCTGATTGCTTTGCTGAAACACCATCAGATTGAACGCACCCACGGCAACGATGTGTTTAATACTTCGCTCAGTCTCAAACAGCTTTCTTTGGTGTTGGAATTGACTTTTACATTCACACGAGTGATGGTGCGGCTGCGGCGCTGGAACCGGGAGCTCAGTCGCAGTTATCTCAGACATTTGTTTGGTACTGCGCCGATGGTTGATGCACCGCGCCATGTCGCTTAAACTAAGTTACCCCCTCGCTCGGCGGTTGAAACAAGGGCAACCACGGGGGGATTGCCCCTACTACATAAAATTTAGCCCCAGCAGAGAGGGACTAAGAAATAAGGGGCATTTAAGCCGGACTTGGTATTAGCAATCAGAGCGGAGGCTAGAAGTTATGAAGCATAAAATCTACGCTGTTGTCAATCTAAATCACAAAAAACTATTCGTTGGTGAAGCCGCTCATTTGACTATCAATTGGCCGCCTTTATTAGCTCGACTCAACAGCGGGAGGTATTCAGATACCGAATTTCAAGCTGTATGGAATCAGGAAGCAGACAAGCGCTTCTTTTCCTTTCACACTTGGCAAGATTTGGCGGATCTAGCTAATAGTTGTGACCTGGTAGGGTTGCCAAATTGTTAGACTTAAAGAGCCAATCAAAATTAAAAGGTAGTATAAATCATGCAAATTACGATCGACCTTCCCGACAATCTCCCCCTGACTGAAGCCGATGTGCGGATAGAACTCGCGATCGTACTTTATCAGCAGCACAGCCTCAGTCTCGATCGATCCGCTCAACTCGCTGTAATGTCTGTGGACGACTTTTACCAACTATTAATCAGTCGCCATATTGTCACCCCGCCCGCAGATCCCGATGACGAACCCGCCGAACTCGTCCTAGCCAGCCTCCGCACTTCCCTCCAGCAAATTAAAGAAGGCAAATTACATCCTATTTCTGAACTGTGGGAAGGGATTGATGACTGACGAGACACCCCAAATCCAGATTGTCTTTTCCGATGAGTTCAAAACACGACTTCGCACTTTAATTAAACGCTACCGCAGTATCCGCACCGACCTAAAACCGCTACTTGATGAGCTACAGTCTGGCAACTTAATTGGCGACCAAATCCCCGGCACTGGCTACACCGTATTCAAAGTCCGCCTCAAAAACAGCGACATCCAAAAAGGCAAAAGTGGTGGCTACCGAGTTATCTATCAACTCAGAGGCGATACCTACATCTTACTCGTCGTTATCTACTCCAAGTCAGACCAAGATGACATCCCAGCAAATCAAATTCGAGACATTATCGATCGCACTTAAAAGCCAATAAAAACCTAAAAGTACCATAAATCATGCAAATTACGATCGACCTTCCCGACAATTTCCCCCTGACTGAAGCCGATGTGAGGATAGAATTGGCGATCGTACTTTATCAGCAGCACAGCTATCGCGACTGAAGTATTGAAGTGCGATCGGGCGTCATTTTCAAGTTTTAGGGTTTAGGTTCTGGTTCCCACTTACAGATAGACTCTGGCTTGAGAGGACAAGTCTTGGGTGCGCTCGGATTTCCGCTGAGGTAGAGATCGGTCAGTTTAGTCAAGGATGCTAGCGGTTTGATGTCGTTGATTTGATTGTTGTTGAGGCCGAGCCCAGTCAGGTTAGTCAAGGATGCTAGCGGTTTTATGTCACTGATTTGATTGTTGTCAAGTCCGAGCCCAGTCAGGTTAGCCAAGGATGCTAGCGGTTTGATGTCGTTGATTTGATTGTTGTTGAGGAAGAGAGCAGTCAGGTGAGTCAAAGATGCTAGCGGTTTGATGTCCCTGATTTGATTATTATCGAGGAAGAGAGTAGTCAGGTTAGTCAAAGATGCTAGCGGTTTGATGTCCCTGATTTGATTGTTAAGGAGGTCGAGAAGAATTAGGTTAGTCAAGGATGCTAGCAGTTTAATGTCGTTGATTTGATTTTCGCCGAGGCCGAGCCCAGTCAGGTTAGTCAAGGATGCTAGCGGTTTGATGTCGCTGATTTGATTTTTGGTGAGCCAGAGCCAATTTAGTTTAGTCAAGGATGCTAACGGTTTGATATCGCTGATTTGATTTTTGGTGAGCCCCAGTTCAGTCAGTTTAGTCAAAGATTCTAGCGGTTTGATATCGCTGATTTGATTTTTGGTGAGGCCGAGATCAGTCAGGTGAGTCAAGGATGCTAGCGGTTGGATGTCCCTGATTTGATTGTTTTCGAGTTTGAGCCTACTCAGGTGAGTCAAAGATGCTAGGGGTTGGATGTCCTTGATTTGATTGTTGTAGAGGAAGAGATCGGTCAGGTGAGTCAAGGATGCTAGCGGTTTGATGTCCTTGATTTGATTGTTGTGGAGGTAGAGCCGAGTCAATGTAGTCAAGGATGCTAAGGGTTGGAGATCGCTAATTTGATTGTTCCAGAGTTCGATCGCAGTCAGTTTAGTCAAAGATGCTAGCGGTTTGATGTCACTGATTTGATTTTTGTAGAGCTTTAGTTCCGTGAGAAGAGAAAGTTTCCGATCGGCCGCCTCGCACTCAGTAGTTCCCGCTTTCTGCAACAGCACCTCAACAGTATGTTTAGCTTCAGGACTCAAATTAGCTTTTTGGCGACACCAATCCGCAAATGTTCTGTTTCCCGATCGCGTTTCTTCAGCCTTCGCTCCAAGTGCATTTCCCGATAATGCTACGATCGCACTAAAAGCAACTACTATCAACCTTGATAAATTAATGTGTTTCTCTGCAACTATAAATTTCATCATCTTGTAAGTCTAATTTTTTGAATAGACAATGGCAGGTGGGCAAACTGTCACGAGACTGCCAGATAGTTCTAAAATAGCTCTCATATTAAACTTGTAGCCAATAACTTTATCTGCACAAACCCTATGAACAGCACAGCATCTTACGCATCATCTCAAATCACCGATCGCGATCGCGCGAACCTCAGCAAGCTAATCGATTACAGTTCCATTCGATCGATACCCGAAATTTGGGCGATCGTCAAACAACAATTCGGTCAAACCGTCGCCCTCCACGACCCCCACAGCCAGCCCGAAATCAAACTCACCTACACCGACCTCTACCAACAAATCCAGCAATTCGCGGCCGGCCTCCAAGCCCTCGGCATTGAACCACATCCAGGAGAAGCCGTCCCTCCCCGCGTCGCCCTCTTCGCCGACAACAGCCCCCGCTGGCTGATAGCCGACCAAGGCATCATGATGGCCGGGGCGGCCAACGCGGTTCGAGGCGCCACCGCCGACCCCGAAGAACTTTTGTACATCATCCAAGACAGTGGCAGCACCGCCTTGGTAGTAGAAAACCTGGCATTACTGAAAAAACTGCAACACCGCCTCCCCGATTTACCCATTCAACTCATCGTCCTCCTCTCCGACGAAGAACCGGAAACCAGCCAAACCCTAAGTACAGTCAAATTTTCCCAAGTCATGACCACAGGGGCAAACCGTCCCCTCAAACCCACCAACCACAAGCCTCAAACCCTCGCCACCCTCCTCTACACCAGCGGCACCACCGGCAAACCCAAAGGCGTTATGCTGACTCACGGGAATCTGCTGCACCAAGTCACCACCTTCGGCACAATTCTCCAGCCCGAAGCCGGCGAATCTGCCCTCAGCATCCTGCCCAGTTGGCACGCCTACGAACGCAGCGTCGAATACTTCCTGCTTTCCCAAGGATGCACCCAAATTTACACCAATATTCGCTATTTCAAACAAGATTTTAAAGCCTACAAACCCCATTACATGATTAGCGTTCCGCGCATCTGGGAATCGATTTACGAGGCAGTACAAAAGCAGTTTCGGGAACAGCCAGCCAACAAACAAAAATTGGTTAACTTCCTGTTATCTGCCAGCCAGCAATACATCGAGGCGCGCCGCATTTTCCAAGGATTAACTCTTAGTTTGAAACCGGCTTCTGCTTCCGAAAAACTAATCGCCCGCACCAAAAGCATTCTGCTGTCGCCCGTACACGCCCTTGCCGAAAAATTGGTTTACAAAAAAGTCAGGGAAGCTACAGGGGGACGCTTAAAATGGGCGATTAGCGGCGGCGGTTCTTTGGCCACGCATTTAGACAATTTCTTTGAAATAGCGAATATCGGCTTGTTAGTGGGATACGGTTTAACCGAAACTTCGCCAGTTTTAACTGTGCGCCGCCCTTGGCACAATCTTAAAGGTTCCGCGGGACAGCCTCTAGCCCATACGGAAATTAAAATAGTAGACCCAGAAACCAGACAGCAACTGCCAACAGGCCAGCGCGGCTTGGTATTGGGCCGCGGGCCGCAAATTATGGCAGGTTATTATCTTAATCCCCAAGCGACTGCCAAGGCGATCGACTCCGAAGGCTGGTTCGACACCGGCGACTTGGGCTGGCTGACACCGGGAAACGACTTAATCTTGACCGGGCGGGCCAAAGATACGATCGTCCTCAGCAACGGTGAAAACATCGAACCCCAGCCCATAGAAGACGCCTGCGTCCGCAGCCCCTACATCGACCAAATTATGCTAGTAGGTCAAGACCAGAAATCCGTCGGCGCCTTAATTGTCCCCAATGCAGAAGCTGTGCAGAAATGGGCAGAAACTCAGAATCCCCCTTTACACGAAATTGACTGGAATAGCAAGACAATTCAAAATTTATTCCGCAAAGAATTGAACCGAGAGGTGCAAAATCGCCCTGGATACCGCGCGGACGATCGCATCGGCCCGTTCCGGTTGATTCAGGAGCCATTTTCGATCGAAAATGGAATGTTGACCCAGACCCTGAAAATTAAGCGCCCGGTTGTGACGCAACACTACCGCGATATGATTGACGGGATGTTTTGAAATATTCGCAGGACTTGGGGAATGGAAAAGAAAAAATTATCCCAACACCCGAGTCCTGAGTCCGAGTCCTCAGTCCTGGGCCATTAGTTCATATTTACCAACTAATGGCCCAAGACTAATGCCTAATTCCTAATTGACAAGCAACAACTTTATGGAACCACAATTACTCTTGAAGCGATCGATTAACGTTAAAGTCGTCGTTACTCCCCGCTGGAAAGAAGAAGCTCAACAGCAACTCCAAGCCCAAATCAACCAAATAGACTCTCAGCTACAACAGTTAGAAATGCAAGGGCAGCGGATGGTTTCAGAAATCAAACAGCAAAATCTACAGCCCCCAGGCCCGCAAGTACAGCAGCAAATAGAAAACATTCAAGTGCAGGTGAATCAAAGAAAAAGCGAACTGCTAGAACAGAAAAACCAAAACCTGCAACAGCTTCAGCAAGTGCAGGTGCTAGACCTCGAGCAAGAAGTGAGTCAAGGTCAAATTGACGGCACATTCACTGTCGGGCTGGGAGAAAACTTGATTCAAAAAATGCAAGTAGAAATTCTCCTCCGCGACGGCATAGTCGAAGAAATTCGAGGTGATATTTAGAAATTGGTAAGTGGTAATTGGCGATCGGTAATTGGCAATTGATTTTGAGTCAACAGTCACACATCAAGAATTCGAGAGACTGGCATAATAATAAGTATTGCCGGTGGCCGGTCGCCAATTATCAATTGCCAAATACCGATTACCTATTACCTATTACCAACACACAAGGACTTTTTACAGATGATTCGCGAAGTTTTCATGCCAGCCCTGAGTTCGACAATGACAGAGGGCAAAATTGTTTCCTGGGTCAAATCCGCCGGAGACAAAGTAGAAAAAGGCGAAACGGTGGTAGTCGTTGAATCCGACAAAGCCGACATGGACGTGGAGTCTTTCTACGAAGGCTATTTAGCAATAATTATCGTACCTGCGGGCGAAGTTGCTCCGGTGGGCGCAGCAATCGCCCTCGTAGCAGAAACAGAAGCCGAAATCGCCACAGCTCAGCAGCAAGGAGCCACCGCCCCAACCGCCGCCCCGGCTCCCAGCCCCGCTCCTGTCAGCGCAGCTACATCGTCAGCAGGTTTGCAACAAAATGTTAGTCGCCAAAACGGCCGCAGCGTCGTTTCTCCCCGCGCTCGCAAATTAGCCAAAGAGTTTAAAGTAGATTTGAATTCTATCAAAGGCAGCGGGCCCAACGGTCGCATTGTCGCAGAGGATGTGGAAGCAGCAGCCGGCAAAGCCCAACCCGCACCGGTTCAGCAAGCGGTAACAGTCCCCGCAGCACCCGCACCGGCACCCGCAGCACCCGCCCCCGCAGCAGCCAAACCCGCACCCGCACCAGTCCCGGCGATCGCACTTTCGGGCCAAAAAGTACCGATGAACGCGCTGCAAAATGCGGTGGTGCGGAATATGGAAGCAAGTTTGAGCGTGCCGTCTTTCCGCGTGGGTTACACAATTACTACTGATAATCTCGACAAACTCTACAAACAAATTAAGTCGAAGGGCGTCACGATGACGGCTATGCTGGCGAAGGCTGTAGCAGTAACTTTACAGAAACATCCTCTGCTGAATGCTTCTTATGTGGAGTCCGGGATTCAATACCGTGCTGATATTAATGTGGCGGTAGCTGTGGCGATGGACGGCGGTGGTTTGATTACGCCGGTGTTGCAAAATGCCGATCGCCTCGATATTTATTCGCTCTCGCGCACTTGGAAGGATTTAGTCGATCGCGCCCGCACCAAGCAGTTGAAGCCTGATGAATACACCACGGGAACTTTCACTCTTTCCAATTTGGGAATGTTTGGAGTAGACAAGTTTGACGCGATTTTGCCCCCGAATCAAGGCTCGATTTTGGCGATCGGTTCTTCGCGGCCGCAAGTAGTAGCAAACGAGGATGGTTTGATGGGAGTGAAGCGCCAAATGCAGGTGAATATTACTTGCGATCACCGGATTATTTACGGTGCTGACGCTGCATCTTTCTTGCAAGATTTAGCGAAATTAATTGAGACAAATCCTCAATCTTTGACCCTTTAACCAGTTGACTGTCAACAGTTAACTGTCAACAGTTAACTGTTGACAGTTGACTGTCAATCAGCTAAGAGTTTATAATATTCAATCTACTTTTATATCGCTCTAACCCAAAATAAAATCAACGCTTACTTCAAACTCAGTAAAAGCTAGCGGCGCCACCATTTCTCCCCGCTCAAACTTTTGCATTGAAGTATAGCCATTTGCCGTCGGAAAACGGTAAACTTCTAAACAATTAATCTCAAGATCCCACAACCATACTTCTTGAATACCAGCACGAGCATAGTTAGGTACTTTCACATCGCGATCGAAATCAACAGTGCTATCAGAAACCTCAACTAACAACAAAACTTCAGATGGTACTGGATGTGCAGTAGCATAGTAGTCAGCGCGAGGTTGCAGCAATACAATATCCGGTTGAGGTTCGGTGCGTTCAGTTAACTGGATCGGGTCTTGGGCGCCTATAATCGCACGTCTTCTCTCCAAATCGGAGAACACAGCGATCAGGCGCTTTACACAACTTGCATGACGAGTACCAATTGCAGCCATTTGAACAATTTCTCCTTCTATCAATTCTACTCGGTCATCTTCGCTCAAAATGCCAGCCTCACCCATTAGGTGATATTCTTGTACTGTAAATAGCCGTCTTTGCATCTGAACAGACATAACTATTCTCCTTATTCAACAGTTGTCTAAACTTTATCATTGTTGCCAGTAAGATTCAACCTACTGGCTCTATGTTCTGTGCAGCTTCATATTAAATTGGTATAACCACCAACTAATTACTCGATCGCACTGTCAAAACTTGCGGCGGCGTCGCATCCGGCGGATACAAGAAATCCACCTGCACCAAACGGCGTTCCCCCGGCTTCATATTCACATTCACCAAAGGTTCCCCCTGCTGTCCCCGCCGTTGCACAATGTGAATGTAGCGCGTCAAAGTCTTGCCCGTATCATCCTTAAACATCACCCGCACCGTACCTCGGAAAAATATCCGATTTTCAGGAGGGTCATAAAACATCAATCCCCCCGATTCTGTATTTGCTTTAATCGGTGTTTGCATTTTAATGCTAACAGATTGAGACTCGCGAGATTTGTTATAAAGCGGAAAAGTTAAGTTGTATTGAATCCCGTAATTACCGTGAGCAAAATAAGCAGTATCGGGATAACGAGCTAACATTTTAGCGCTTTGAACTTGGCCAGTCCCAAAAGTACCCGTGTCCGTTGTGCTCAAAGCATAGGAAAATGACTCGCCGCGCTTGGGAATCGTTAAATAATCAGTTCTCGAATTGTCCGTAATTTTAGCTTGCCACTGGGAACCTTCCGCTACTCCTGCCACGCGGCCATAAATTTTTTGCACCGGATTTTCGCCTCTGGGAGTTGGTGCTAAATCTCTTGGCCCGGCTAAACCTTTGGTATTTAAAATATTTTCCCACTCTTCTAATGTGGGATATTGTTCGACTCCTTCTGGAGTTGTAGGAGCAAACATCGCTAAACTAGCGACATAAACCGAATTGCTGCTCGACATTCGCATCAAGGTCGATCGACCATTGGAAGAAGGCGTCACATTCCCCACGGGTATCGGCAAATTCATCAGCATTCGGCTCTGATTGGCCGGAATCTCGATCGCAGCGGGCAAAATGGCTTGTCTGAACCCCCGCAATACATCGCTCGTGATGCGGCTTCCAGGCCCCGCAAACACAGTACCGAATCGATTCTCTAAATACGACGGCAAATCGACAAACAAAGCATCCGGCCGAGTTAAATAGGTCGCTCCTTGCAATACTTTTAAAGTAACAGGTTCGGAGTTGGGATTGTGGACAATTATTCCTTGAAATAAGGTGCGAGTTTCGGCGCGATTTTTAGCTTTGGCGATGTGGTGGGCAAAGATGTCAAATCGACCTTTGAAGGGAAAGTTTAAGTGTGCAGAAGGTATTTGTTTTCCTTCCTGTGGAAATGTGGAGAGCAAAATGCCTTCGGTTTGCACAACTTCGGGGCTGTTGCTATTGAAAACCGGGATGCTGTCGAGTTTTCCCGGTAAAACGCGCACTTGCTGAGGCACCGTCAGGGTTTTCAGCGGGCTCCTGCTTGGCTGTGGCGGCAAATCCAGTTCGTTTTCGGGTGCGGGGGCTTCTGGGTCGATGATCAGTTGTTGTTGGGCGGGAGGTGCGGCGATTGTTTGAGCTAGGGGGAAAATTGGCAAAAACATTGCTGTGAGCGCGTTTAACTGAACTTGCATTGATATTTGACCGATCCTCTGGGAGGACTCCGCTAACGGGCGATCGACACAAAACTTTACCACAAGTTGGTTGATGTGTTTGAGGAATTTTGGATTTTAGCACAGAAGTGGCGCTCAGCTTTCGATCGCACTTTCCTGAGTCCGCGCACAATTTCCAAAATTGTTGGGCGTGAAGTCGGTTTCGATCGTCGGACGCTCAAACAATTTACCAATTACCAATTACCAACTTGCGTTATTTCTGTTTTATAACTACCAACGTAATGTCGTCAAAAACTTTATGTTTGTCAATATGTTGCCGCAGATGATCAATTACTGCTTGTCGAATTTCTTCAGCCGTTTTGTGGCGATTTTCTTTGGTCACTTGGCACAATCTTTCTATGCCGTAATACACTTTATTTATATTTACAGCTTCGGTAATTCCATCTGTGTAAAGCACTACTACATCCCCTAGATTAAGATGCACTTGAACTTGGGAAACAAAATCAGCAATATCTTCCTCTAATCCCAGAGGAAAGCCGAGTTCCGTTGTATCGATCCGTTCAATGTTACCATCAGTACGGACTACAATTATTTCTTCATGTTGACCGCTGAGGGTAAGGTTACTATCTTGATAATCTAACAAAGTCAATGTCATGTTTTTAGACGAGTCGATGCGCTCGATATTGGCATAAAGGGTGCGGTTTAACACATCAAGAAACTTCACCGGATCGGTTTCGTTCATTTGTTGAAGAGTGCGGACGGCGGTTTGCGCCATAATCATCAATACGCCACTTTCTAAACCATGTCCCGTAACATCGCCGATGCTAATTTTTACCTGATCATTTTGGGCTAGCACGTCGTAGTAGTCGCCACCAACTTCATCGGCAGGTTGCATATATCCAGCTATTTCTAATCCTTTGATTTTATCCAGTTCTGATTGTTTGGGCAAGATCATTTGTTGCAGTCGTTTCGTGACTTCTAACTCAGCACTGAGGCGGATGTTTTCGGCTTTAAGTTTGTTATTGAGGCTGCTAATTTCCTGGTTTGCTTGGGCGAGTTGGGCGGTGCGTTGTTGCACTTTTTCTTCTAAAGTTTGATAGAGACGGGCATTTTCGATGGAGATCGCAGCTTGGGCGGAAATGATGTTGAGGACTTCTAAGCGATCGCGCGTAAAAGCCCCCGCTGTTAAATTATTTTCTAGATATAAGATGCCCACCAATTTACCTTGATTGATCAGGGGGCTACACAAGATAGATTTAGGTCGCTGCTGAATAATATAGGGGTCAGATGCAAACCTGCTTTTATTCGTTGCATCATCGATCGCAACAGTTTCTTGCGTGCGTTCTACATAATTAACCAGCGAGATAGGAATCTCTTGACTTTCAGTCGCTGACTTGGAGATTAATTGACATCGTTCACCCGTACATTGAGCTTCAATTTTCCACTTACCTGCTGGGTCAGGTATGAGGAAATAAAACTTTTCTGCTCCGGCGTTTTCCAGCAAGACTTGCATCAAATTCGAGAGTAACTTATCTAAATGAACTTCCCCTGAGAGCGCTTGGGAGGCTTTGATAATTGTTGATAAATCCAGCTCGTTTCCAGAACCTGAACTGGTAGAAGTGACAGTGGTTCTGGTCTGAACAATCATTTCGTCACTTCCACTCGTCAGGCTCTTTTTCCTACCGACGACTGGTGCGAGTAATTCAGCATGGCGCTCTTCTAAATCCTTAACTTTTGCCTTTGCTCCCCAGCGAATATAAGCATAGTAAGCGTCTATCATGTAGGTACGCGCTATTTTCTGACGACCTAAAGTTAAATAAAATTCTGCTGCTAGTTCATTGGCGAGGGCTTCGTGCTGGACGTATCCATTTTCCTTGGCTCCATCAATCGCCCGGTCGTAATATTCCATTGCTGAGAAAGATTGCCCTAACACGCGGGCTTTTTCTGCTTCTACTAAGTCATACTCATGCTGGTAATTCATTGGGCAATGTTGCGCCCAATATTTCATTTTTTGCTGATTTTCTTCTACTTGTTTCAGGTATTGTTGCTGCTTTTCCTCAGTTTCCTGAAAATACTGAGCTAAAAGAGCCAGAGAATAGTAATAAACATGGTTATTAAAGCTAATGTTAGCTTGAACAAGCATTGAATTATCTAACGCTGTTTTAGCATAAAGTATAGCATTTTGATAATCTTTAAATAAATAGCAAAGTAGGGTTTTTGCAAAAAGCACTCTAAATAAAGACATTAAATTATTAATTTTTGTCAAATAAGCAATAGCTTCTCCCTCATGCAAAAATTCACCCGTTAAAATCAGGCTATTATCTGTTATGCCTCGTAAATTTGCGACTAATTGACCAATTATTTTGAGCAGATAAAACTGATATTCTTGGGAAAAATTATCGGCAAAATCAATATAATGTTTTTGTTGTTCTTGCACGTAGTCTAGATGCTCGCCATTAAAAAACAGATGAGCGCAGTAGTAATCAGCAGCATGACAAGCATATTCTATATCTCCAAATTCTAATCCGCTATTAATTGCTTGACGAAGGGGTTCTATAGTTTCCCTAGTATGCTTTTTGAAGTGCGTAATACAGATGGAAACATTAACCAATATTTTAGAACGAAACTCTTTGGCATCTAACTGCTCTAATACTTGTAAAGAAAGTTTACCAAGTTGATAGGCAAAATCTATATCTGGTATGAGCCAAGACACCAGTGCTCCGTAAATAGAATAGGCAAAAGTACACTGTGGCGAATTCCCATACTGACGAGAAAGTTCGATCATAGTATATAGAATTGGTAGCGATAGCGGGCTTTCTGCGAAGCAAGCTGGTGGGAAAATCAGAACTAAAAGCTCCATAGCCGCCATCTTGTAGGGATCGGTCATTTTTGGCAGCGTAGCTAACTCCTCAATATTAAGTTCTTGCGGGGCTAATTGAGATATTGTCACTCCCAGTATTTCTAGGATTTGTAGCCCAGTATCTAAAGCAGATTTAATCTGGTTTTTAGCCAGTTCAAGCCTAATTTTCAGCACATATAAGTTGACTTGTTCGAGGATTGTTTTGGCTTTTTTGAGAGTGCTATCGCACAAAATTACTGCTCGTTCTAAATTGGCATTGAGATATTCGGCTTCCGCCACTTCCAGATAAAAATTAAATGTCAGATCGTATCTACTTTCCCAGCTATCTTGACTCAGGAGTTCTATACCTACATTCAAATAATTAACAGCGGCTTCATATGCAGTAGCTGCCTTCGCTTTCTGTCCAGCAATCAGGTTTAATTCAGCCAACTCATCTTTTTCTGACTGATTAGTTAGCAAATCTGTGCCAAAATTCAGTTGGTTAACCAGAGCAAAAATATTATCTTTTCGCTCTTGCTCTGTTGTATTATTCAGCAGCAGTTGACCAATTTTCAGGTGAGTGGCTTTTTTGTCTGACTCTGGAATCAAAGAATAAGCTGCTTGTTGCACGCGGTCATGCAAAAATTTGTAGTCAACTTTGATATCGCGTATAGATGCCAACTCTTCCTGGGCAAAGAGTAGAGGAATTTTGTAATTTTCAGACAGCGGCAGAATCAAACCTGCTTGCAGTGCTTCCCACAAATGAGCAGCCGTCGCTATGTTTGATTCTTCATTGACAATGGATAAAACTTCTAAATTAAATTGGTTGCCGATACAAGCTGCTAATTTTAATGATTTCTGGGTGGTTTCAGGGAGTTTGCGAATATTGCGAGCAACCAGTTCAACGATATTGAAATCTGCGATACCAATTGCTTGGATTTGTTGAATATCCCACTCCCAACGGTCTATATTTACCTGATAAACTAACAGATTTTCCGAATACAGGGTTTTGAGTAGCTGCGTTAAGAAAAACGGATTGCCTTGGGTTTTATTAAAAAGTAACTCTGAAAAAACTTTTATTTTTTCTGAATTAACGCTGGCATCGAGAGTGTCGGCGATTAATTGGTTGACGCTATCCAAAGCCAGCGCCTGAATGGTGATATTATTCACCACCGTTTCAGTTTCTTGAATTTTTTCTATTGTCTGAATTAAAGGATGAACGGGACTGACTTCGTTATCTCGATAAGCTCCAATCGTTAATAAATATTTGTTATCTGGGTCAGTGACTAAAAGTTGGATTAACTTGAGAGATGCCGAATCTGCCCACTGTAAATCGTCTAGGAATATGACTAGCGGGTGTTCGGGTTGACAAAAAACGCGAATAAATTGTTGAAATACCCGATTAAATCTGTTTTGTGACTCCGATGAACCCAGTTGAGGAACTTCAGGCTGTTTACCGATAATTAGTTCGACTTCCGGGATAACATCAATAATAACTTGACTGTTATTATCTAGCGCTTTTAATAAGTTTTCTTTCCAAATAGCAATCTGTTCGTAACTTTCAGTTAATAGCTGACGAACTAATTCTTGAAATGCTTGGATTAACGCCGCATAGGGAATATTGCGCTTAAACTGGTCAAACTTACCCGCAATAAAATATCCCCTAGCTGCTACAATTGGTTTATGAACTTCATTGACGATTGAAGTTTTACCAATCCCGGAATAACCGGAAACTAACATCATTTCGGTGGCACCGAGGCTGACTCGTCCAAAGGCATCTAGAAGAATTTGGACTTCGGTTTCTCTACCATAAAGCTTCTGGGGAATGAGTAATTGGTTGCCGCGATCGCGTTGACCGATGGGAAAATTTTCAATCTTTCCAGTTGTCTGCAATTGCTGCAAACAAGTTTCCAGGTCAAATTTTAATCCCGCCGCACTTTGATATCGGTCTTCCGCATTTTTTGCTAACAGTTTCATCACAATATCTGAAACCACTGGAGGAATTTCTGCTACCTCTTTAGGTGGGACGGGTTGTTTGGCAATATGACAGTAAACCAACTCCATCGGATCGGTGGTAGTAAATGGCAACTGGTTGGTCAGCATTTCATAGAAAGTCACTCCTAAAGAATATAAGTCGGTGCGGTAGTCAATTGCTCGATTCATTCTTCCCGTTTGTTCGGGTGACATATAAGCGAGAGTCCCTTCCAGCAAGTTGGGATTGCTAATGCTTTGGTTTTTCAATTCCAAGCGCGATGAAATACTAAAGTCAGTCAGTTTTACTTTTCCGGTCGCTGGATTGATAATGATATTTGAGGGCTTAATGTCTTTGTGAATGATCGGTACTTGATGGAGATAGATCAAAGTTTCTGCTAGAGCGATCGCTACCCTCAGCACCTCGGTTATTGACAGGTGATTGGCTGCCATAAAATGATAAAGGGATAGCCCCCCAAAATCTTCTAATATTAGCGCTAAACTATTCTGATAATTTTCTAAGTTGTAAGTTTTGACAATTCCTTCCCACTCTAAATTTTGAGTAATTATAAATTCTTGCCTTAAATTGGTGATTTGTTCAAGGCTAGGATATTGATTTTTTATTATTTTAACGATAACAAGCTGTCGATCCCGATTTCTTATCCCTCGATAAACAACGGTTCTGACTCCTTCGTAAATATTTTCTATAACTTCGTATCCTGAAAGAACGATCATTTTTTTTACCTTACCCTTTTCATTAACTATTCTAAATCGATGTCATCCAGTTCATCCTGACTTGCGGTCATAATCGACTCTGGAACGGCACAGCCTGCTTTGGTATTGCTTTGAGTGGGTTCGTTCATGTGGCTCTCCTGAGTTAAAATGTAATAATGGTAACAGTATATATAAGTATTTGATTTACGAATGGGAAATGAGGACTGTAACTTAGATACTATCTTTGATAAAGATTTCATATCTATTATCCCATCCCCTGCGTCAAAGCCCAATAGGAATCGACGTTAAGTTATTATCGGCTCTCTCGTACTTATGGTGATAATGCAAGCTAATAATTTAGCACGATCGAGAGTTTCAACGTTCAGTCTCAGATACTTAGTATCATCTGCTACTGTTAATGCCAAGCATCGGGGAGAGCCGAGGAAAAAATTATGTGATTAGATGTTTGCATCGACACTGATGTCATAAATGCTGCACTGGGGCAAGCGTAACAAGTCGCTTTAGCTGTCATATCAAGGTGCGACTCGGCTAAAATGTGGCGCGCCACATTTCTGGGGCAACTGTTCAATTAATGCGATGATATAAATGTGTGGCAATGCTCATACTGACGATCGCCACCAATCAACAACCAATTTAGGCTAGAACTACCAGAAGGTTGCCAGCCTCTGCGCTCTCAAATCGGTTCTATAAAACCGACACATTTTTAATGACGATAATTTTAACCAACGACGACGGCATTGATGCTCCGGGCATTCAAGCACTTTTGCAGGCTGTCAGTGGCAAAACAATTATGGTGGCTCCCCAAGGGCAATTGTCGGGCTGCGGGCATCAAGTGACGGCTCACAGTCCGATTCATGTCGATCGGCGATCGTCCGTGGAATATGCTGTAGGGGGAACACCGGCTGATTGTGTCCGCATCGCTCTTCATCACGTTTGTGCGAAGCCGGATTTGGTGCTTTCGGGTATTAACGCGGGCGGCAATTTGGGAGTTGACGTGTATATTTCGGGTACGGTGGCGGCTGTGCGGGAAGCAGCGATGCACGGTATTCCGGGCATCGCTATTTCCCACCGGATTAAAAGGCCGCTTGAAATTGACTGGGAAGTCGCTACTCGCTGGACATCGCGAGTGTTGGCGGATTTGCTGAACCGAGAACCAAAGTCTGGGTGTTTCTGGAATGTGAATTTGCCGCATTTAGCCCCCGGAAGTGCGGAACCGGAAATTGTGTTTTGCCAGCCTTCGACGCAGCCGCTGCCAGTGGTGTACCGGATGGAGGGAGAATACTTTTATTATGCCGGAGAATATGGATCGCGCGATCGGGCGGCGGGGACTGATGTTGACGTGTGTTTTGAGGGTAATATTGCAGTGACTGAGATATCGCTGTGATGGGATTTGATGGATTTGGGCGATCGAAGTATATTTTTTGTCAACAAAGCGGAAGTAGGTAGGTTAACTTTGGTATCACTTAGCCTCAATATCCCAAAATAGGATAAAATATTTGTACGTAATTTTTACAGTCACGTAAGTCAACAAATGAGTCCTAACGCAGAAGCGAATTCTCCCAGCATCTTAAAACGCAAAGCGAGCAGCACTGTTGGTCGTGGCAAAGTAGCTAATCTCAATACCAATTTTAACTTTTCTGCATGGAGTGACGAATACGTTACTTTATATCTTGGCGATAGTCTCCAGCACTATGACAATTGGGAGCAACCTACTGTCATAGTTTCCGATGGAGCTTACGGTATTCTTGGGTTTGAAGGAGATACCTCAGATCACATTGATTTACCTAATTGGTATAAACCTCATATCGAGGCCTGGTCAAAAGCAGCCATACCCTGTACAACACTCTGGTTTTGGAATTCAGAGATTGGTTGGGCTATTGTGCATCCACTTCTAGAAAAATATGGTTGGCGCTATGTAAATTCCAATATTTGGAACAAGGGAAAAGGTCATATCGCAGGGAATGTTAACACACAAAAAATTCGCAGGTTCCCCGTCGTTACAGAAGTCTGCGTTCAATACGTCAGAGAAGTAACAGTTAATGAACTTACCTTAAAAGCATGGTTATTACGAGAATGGAAACGCTCAGGATTGCCGTTACGACGAGCCAACGATGCTTGCGGGGTAGTGGATGCAGCAACCAGGAAATACTTCGATCAAGGGCATTTGTGGTATTTCCCTCCGACCGAGATGTTTGAAAGGCTAGTGAACTATGCAAATGAGTATGGTAGTCCTCAAGGAAAACCATACTTTTCGCTGGATGGCAATCAGCCTTTAACGGGACAAGAATGGAGCAATATGCGATCGAAATTTAGATGCCCTCACGGTTTTACAAACGTTTGGGAGCGTCAAGCTTTACGGGGTGATGAGAGAGTTAAAACTCTCTCTGGAAAAGCATTACATCTCAACCAAAAACCTCTGGATCTGATGAACCTTATTGTTGAGGCATCGAGCGATGAAAACGATGTTATATGGGAACCTTTTGGCGGACTTTTCAGTGCAGCTTTGTCAGCACGGAAACTCAAAAGAAAAGCCTTTTCTTGCGAGATAGACCCCGACTATTTCTACTATGGTGTACAGAGATTTAATCAATAATTTCATCAATACTCTCTTCTCTAATCTGTAGATAATCTTGTAGGGATTTCTTGATGCTGCCTTCTAGGCGACTTGATAAAAGCTTATTCCACCGACCAACGGTCATACCGGAAACTTCAGTATTGTAGACACGTCGCTTAAATTCCTCAATGCCTGGATGTACAATTCTGTCCATCTTTGCAAAATTTGTATCTAGTCTATATTCATAGCGTATCCGTAGCTCCCGCAGAAGGCGCTGATACTCTCTAGTTGGTTTGTAGACTTTTCCTTGAGGACCCCATGAATCAACTATTTTCTGAGCTTCTAAAAACTCCTCCGCAGAGCCTTGGAATTTATATCCACTGGTGTTTGTTTGTTGCAAATTTGCTGTTCTTTGAGTTGTATCTTCCGGCTCTAAAACAAGATAATCCGGCGGATTGTGATAGTGGGTATCTCTCGCTACAGCTACCGATAAACCAGAGACAACGCACACATCAAGAATGCGAGGCTTGCCATAGATGATTTTATCGGGTAGCCATGCCAGGATAGCAACGTAGGTCTGATCGAACCTAAAGTGATTCTGACTATCTTTGAAACGTGCTGTTATCTCTGTTGCTAGTGGGAACCACGCTTTGATTTCTAATCCTGGCGTTGGTTGAACTATGCCGAGGAAAATAGTATCTGGAAAGCCAGGATCTTGCCTATGCCACTTTCCAAATTCAGCGAACTCATTTTGTTGATTCAAGAATTCAACGGTGTTAAATTCGATTAAATTTCCGACTAAGGGCGAAAGCTTTGAGATAACTTTAGACAGGTTCACCGCTGCATCTACGGTAACAGGTTTAGATACATCTAAAACGTCGAAAGTGTTACCCGATAAGCGATCTAGATATTGGGAGGCAAGTCTGATTACATCTTGGGTATTCATATCTCGCTCTCACAAGATGCTTTAGATATTTTTTTTTGTGAAATTTTCCTAATAATATCGCAAGGATCTACACCAATTACATGAGCAACTAACAGAAACTCAATTACATCTAACCGTCGTTCACCGTTTTCATATTTGGCTACGAAAGACTGGGGCTTTTTAAGAGATTTAGCAACAGACTCCTGAGTTAGTTGCGCTTCTTTACGAGCCGCAATCATACAGCAACGGAAGGTTTCATATTCATCGCTAAAAACAGATTTCATTATACTTTGGGTTTAGGACTGCATATACCCTAGATATAATAAACCTGTTTTCGGATAATCCCAAAATAGGATATTTAAATCTGTTAAAAATCGATAGTAATGACAATTGAACAAAATTAATCACAGTTGAGAGAGTAGCAGCTATCTCTACTTGCGGCCCTCGGTGCTACCATAATTTTTTTTGTCATCCTTCGGCTTAGCCACACCATCAGGTTGTTTCTTTGGCTTTTTGACTTCTTTATTGCTTTTTCTTTCTTTTGACATGATTATTCCTCCATTTTGACTCAGCATAACATAGATTGACACATTTGCCTAACTGCCAGTAGAGAGGGTGATACTTTACAGATAATACTCGCTGTTAGTTTTGTACAATCTGCAATATATTATCCGCTAAGTTTTGAACGAATACCCTCTACCGTTAGGCATATCGATAAATTCCTCATAAGTACAATGTCTGAAATTACTTTTCACCCCGATAGACTCAAGGAAATATTGAAAAGCACGATCGTATAACTCCTGCGAGACAACCGAGAAAATTTCTCGCTGATTAAGCTGTTGTTTTAGATCTAATTTTCCTCAAAAATGACAGGAGATCAAAATAGACATCTCCAAAATAGTAACAGTTCGTGGTAATATCACATCATAAAGCTTTTTTGACCCAGAAACATGAGCGA
>NZ_JAUBPI010000227.1:0-1173 GCF_036700645.1 Microcoleus sp. S36b_A4
TTGTTCGTACTTCATATTATGGGAGCTAATTTTTTCTTTTATTTTACCTAGAACGAGCGCACTTTCGCAAGAGGTCTGCTGTAGCATCAAACTTGTGAAAGTCATAATCATAATAAAATTGTCGAGGTTCAGTTGGTTTCTGCAATAAAAGGCAAGCAGAAACTGAGGCCTTGCTGATGTCAAGTCCGATAATTTGCATTCAATTTTTACAAGTGATAGTTTCCAAATCCCCATAGCAAAGCTTATGAATCACCCAAAGGCCAGAAGCCTAATTCACTCTTAAAGCTATAAATTGCAGGGGAAAATTGCAATCAATCAAAGAGTAACCGAGCTTGCGAAAATAAAAAAGCCAATACAGCTTGTTTCGTCTTTAAAGCCCTAAGTTGCAGATTGATTGACCGACGGATGATTTGGACTCAATCCGCTACTCAAAACGAGTTTCGGCCGCTGAGTTAGGCAGCCATCATCAGGCGATTTAAAAACAACATCCAAATCTGCCAAAATTGCTTGTTGGTCTGAAGTATATTCAACATCAACAGTCTGTTCATCCGATCGCACACTGGAAAAATGTTCCTCTTCATCATTAGATAAATTATCTTCAGAAACCAATTCACCACCAATCAAATACTCAAGATACTCTGATACCGACATTCCAGCAGCAGAAGCTTTTTCTTGCAAAAGCTTATAAGCTTTGCCCTTGATACGAACTTGCTTGGCTCTATCCTCTGGATTTTCATCCAAAGCTTCTTGGATTTTAGCCACTGTTATCGATTGAGGAGGAAAACCATCAAGAACAGTCTGCCATTTATCTTGAAGCTCAGAATCACCATACTTATCAACTTTTGCAAATTTAAGTAGTGGCAAAGCCTGAGATACCGATGTGGGAAGGGTTTTGAAGTTAGCTTTGATGAGTCTAAGACAGATGTGAGCAGCTTGGATAATCTTTTTACAGTAAAAGTGCGATCGACCTAAAGCGAGTTTGCAGTATTCGGCAAAGTCCTGATACTGCGATTTATATAAGCGATACCGACAAACAGCGTCGAGCATAATTCCTTGACGCACGTAATCGAAGAAGCTACGCTTGATTCTCTGGGTAAGTACATTGGTGACAAGTTAAGACTGTAAGTCTTTTGTCAAGAGGCTTTTAGAGAATTGTTGAAAAAAAACTGGTCA
>NZ_JAUBPI010000036.1:0-29493 GCF_036700645.1 Microcoleus sp. S36b_A4
GCTAATTTAGGATGATTGCATTTACGTCATACAGCCTAGTTACACAAAGGCTTTAATTGTTTTTGGAGATGTCTAATACAGGTTATATCATTTTAGATTTTAGATTTTAGATTTTACATGACTTATGAATCCGGGTTGAAAGTTAAAATATTTCATCCTAATTTCATTTTTGGGTGTCAAGGTAAATAGAATGGCTATTTAACACTGTTCAGCCAAGGAATCGCGGGAAAAGCTACGGCAACCGGAGCCTTTAATATCTGCTAAATTTTATTGTTAAATAGTCGATCGCCTAACGGTGGCTAATAGTCATCACCTCTATAAAATCATAAAATGTTCAGCACAATTCTTAGATGGGTAATTAACCGCCGCTGGCTAGTCGTTATCGCCACCATTATTGTTAGTCTGTGGACATTTTCTATCATCCCCAAAATGTCCCTTGATGTCTTCCCTCCTTTTGCACCCCCGCAAGTCGAAATTCAGACGGAAGCACCAGGGCTCGCGCCGGAAGAAATCGAGTCTTTGGTAACACTGCCGATCGAAAGTGCGATTAACGGAACTCCTGGGGTGACAGCAGTGCGATCGTCTTCGGCTGTGGGTCTTTCTGCGGTTAAGGTAATCTTTGATTGGGGAACTGAAATTTATCAAGCGCGCCAGTTGATAACAGAACGGTTGCAGCAAGCACAAAGCAAACTCCCGGCTGGGGTAGAAACACCGCAAATTTCTCCCACAACTTCTCCTGTGGGCACTGTTATCACCTATGCTTTTACATCAGAAACTACTCCTTTGATGGAAGTGCGCCGTCTAGTTGACTGGCAAGTCACAAATCGGCTTTTGGCAGTGACTGGCGTTGCTCAAGTAGTAGCTTACGGCGGCGAAGAAAGGCAGTATCAAGTATTAGTAGAACCTGCCAAGTTAAAAGCTTTTAATGTGTCGTTGCAGCAAGTAGCTGAAGCGGCGGCTGCTGCGAATGTTAACGCGCCGGGGGGGTATTTAATTACGCCGGATCGAGAAACTTTAATCCGGGGGGTGGGGCGGATTGAGTCTCTGGAAGATTTGCAGCAATCGGCGATCGACTCTCGCCACGGAACGCCCATCAGAATTGCTGATGTAGCTGATGTCAAGATTGGTGCTGCAATCAAGCGGGGCGATGGCAGTTTTAACGGCAAAAAAGCTGTGATTGTGATGGTAAATAGACAGCCAGTTGCTGATACTCCGACGGTAACGAAAGCGGTTGAGGCAGCAATGGCTGAGGTGCAGCAAGCTCTGCCCAAAGATATTAAAGTTACTGTGACTTTTCGACAGGAAGAATATATTAATTCCTCGGTGGAGAATGTGCGATCGGCTTTAGTTGAAGGCAGTATTATAGTCACCCTTATTCTCATCCCGTTTTTGATGAATTGGCGCACTCTGGCGGTTGTTTTGCTGGATTTCTTTCTGACTTGGCTGTTGGCGCTGCTGGCGATGTATTGGCTGGGGCTGGGGCTGAATACGATGACTTTGGGGGGTTTGTCGGTGGCGATCGGCACTGCGATCGACGATGCGATCGTCTATGCCGAAAATACCTACCGCAATTTGAGAGAAAATGCGTCTTCTCTTCATCCTCGCCCGGTGATGGATGTGATTTTTGATGGCAGTCAGGAGGTACGCGATTCGTTAATTGGAGCGACTGTTATTGGCATTGTGGTGTTTTCGCCAATTTTTACTTTGCCCGGTGTAGAAGGTCGGATTTTTACGCCGATGGGGATTACTTATTTGGTAGTTGTGGTGATTTCTAGTCTGGAATCACTGTTAATATCTCCGGCCCTTTGCGCTATTTTGTTGCCTACCAAACGCATGAGTGGTAAAGAACCTTGGTTGCCGAGATTTTGCAAGCATATTTATCATTATTGTATCAGAATTTCAATGCGTTATTCGGCGATTATTTTAGCTTTTGCGGCTGCTAGTATAGTGGCTGCATTAATTATTTTGCCATCTTTTGGGCGGGTGTTTTTGCCGGAGTTTCAGGAGCAAACTTTGGTGAATACTATTATGCTCTATCCGGGGGTGTCTTTGGAGACAACAGATAGCGCGGCTTTTGCTATTGAAGATGCACTGAAGGATGATACCAGGTTTCAATACGTGCAAGTGCGATCGGGCAGAGCTCCGGGTGATGCTGATGCTGCGGGAGTTAATTTAGCTCACATTGATATAGGTTTGAGCGAGGTAGGGATGAAAAACAGGCCGCAAACTTTGGAAGCCCTGCGGCAGGAGTTTGGTAAATTGCCGGGAGTTGCACCAAATATCGGCGGTTTTATTTCTCACCGGATGGATGAGGTTTTATCTGGTGTCAGAAGTCAGATTGCTGTCAAAATATTTGGTCCGGATTTGGATCAACTTCGCAGCATCGGTGCCGAAGTTGAAGAGCAAATGAAAACTGTTGAGGGAATTGTGGATTTGCAACTCGAACCGCAGGTACCAGTGCCACAAATTCAAATTAAGTTTAACCGTCAAGCTGCGGGTAGATACGGTTTGAAAATCGGAGAGCTTTCTGAAATAATTGAGACTGCTTTAAACGGAAAAGTTGTTTCTCAAGTTTTGGAGGTGCAGCAAACTTTTGATTTAGTTGTTTGGTTGCAGCCTGAAGCGAGAAATAACTTAGAAACTATTCAGAATTTGTTGGTTGATACTCCAAGTGGCAATAAAATTCCCCTCGCCCAAGTTGCGACTGTCAAATACGGTACGGGCCCAAATACGATTAACCGTGAGAATGTTTCTCGCTTGATTGTGGCGGCGGCGAATGCTAAAGGTAGGGATTTGCTATCGGTTGTGAATGAAATTCAAGCTAAAGTCAAACGAGAGGTACAGTTGCCTTTTGGCTATTTTATCCAGTACGGCGGTCAATTTGAAGCAGAACAAAGAGCTTCGCAAAATATTATGATATTTAGTGCGATCGCCTTTTTGGTAATTACAGTATTGATGTACTTGTCCGTCAAGTCCCTTCCTTCAACTGCTATGATTATGATTAATTTGCCGATCGGCTTAGTGGGAGGAGTAATTGCGGTAGCTTTGACTGGCGGCATCATCTCTGTAGCTTCCCTAGTTGGCTTTGTCACGTTATTCGGCGTTGCTACCCGTAACGGCTTGTTATTAGTAGACAACTACAACACTAAATTTGCTGAAGGACTGCCTTTTAAGGAAGCAATTATTAAAGGCTCGATGGAACGGCTGAATGCCATCCTGATGACCGCTTTAACTTCAGCTTTGGGTTTAGCACCTTTAGTATTTGAAGGTGGGGCGGGCAAGGAAATTTTGCAACCGCTGTCAGTAGTAGTTTTAGGAGGTTTATTTACTTCTACAGCACTAACTTTGTTAGTTTTGCCAGCTTTGTATGCTCAATTTGGGCATTTTTTACGACCTCAACAACCTCAGCGAGTTATTGAAGACGGCAAGGTAGTTAATGTGTGATATTTTCTAATTATTGTCAGTCAGCAAGGAGTCAAACAAATGAAATCGCTTAAGTCAAATTTAATTGTTCTAGGTAGTGTCGGATTGCTGTTTTTGGGAGCTTGCAGTAAAGGCGACCAAGCAAGCGATCCAAATAACACTCCAGCCTCCCCTCCTGTCGCCTCTCAACCTGCGTCTTCGCCTCCTGCCACTGCTCCTGAAACAGCAACTAAAGGGGGGCAAGTTGTCAAGTCTGGAGCTTACTATTTAGAGTTTGTACCGGAAAAAGAAGCTACCGGAACTCATTTAGATGTTTTTTTGCAAAAAGGGGAGAAAAAGGAACCAGTTCCTAACGCCAAAGTGACGGCTCAAGTGCAGTTGCCGAATGGAAAGCAGCAAACCCTAGCTCTCAAGTATGATGCTGAGGGCAAACATTACGCTGTGGTGTTTCCCGGCAAAGATGCAGGAAGTTATCCCGTGAAAGTTACTGCGGATATTAACGGAGAAAAAGTTGACGGTCGTTTTACATTCAATCAATAGATAGCTGATGTCCTAATGCGCTCTAAGTTATACCAATTTTTTATGAGGCTGCATAGAATCCGATCCCCCCTAGCCCCCCTTAATAAGGGGGGGACAAGATTCCGATCAAAGTCCCCCTTCTTAAGGGGGATTTAGGGGGATCGAGATATGTGCAACTTCACATTAAATTGGTATTAGGGGCGAATTAGTTATTAGCAACAAACAACTGCCTCCTGCATTTCGACTACAAAGCCGATCGCGTTTCGATCGCACTTAATTTCTTATTTCGTTACCTGAGTTTTTTTTGAACGGGAAAAACACTCGACCTGCCAAACTTTGAAGGTAAATGCCACCGACGGTAATTAAAAAGACGAAATAAGCGATCGCCTGCACGACATAGAGCTTATCTGTGTAGCCAAATAGCGCACTCAACAACAAACCAGGAAACTTTTCTTCGGGAAGCAGTTGCGAGGTATTCCAGACGATTGGCCCGAGAATGCAAGAATGGATTTTAGTAAATCTTTCGTAATAGAAACACAGTGCGGCTGATTCGCGGTTTGTTTGCGATAAAATATTCATCGCGCTGTCAAAAATTCCCAAAGTAGATACCACTAAACCCGCTACAATGAAGAGCAATAAAATGCCCATATATTTGAAAAACAGGCGGATATTAATTTTGACTCCCCATTTAAACAGCAGGACGCCAAGTCCGGTGGCTGAGAGAATGCCAGCCAAAGCGCCGATTGCCGGAATAATCCCTTGTTGAAACTTGGCAACCACAAACAAAACGGTTTCAAATCCTTCGCGTAAAACGGCAATCAAAACTAAACTAAATACGCCCCAACCGGCATGAGAGTTGTACGTTAAGGCGGCACTCACAGCGCCTTCGACTTCGGCTTTCATAAATCGCGCTTGCTTGGTCATCCAAATCAGCATCCAACTCAGCATTGCGATCGCCACAAGCCCAAAAATTGCCTCTAGCAGCGACTCCATAATCGGTGCAAAAGGCTGATTGGATGCGGACAAAATTTGAATAGTCCAGCCGAAAAGTACACCTATCAAAGCGCTGGCAATAATTCCAACGCCAACACCGCCGAAAACCCAAGGACTTAAATAACTTTGTCCCGACTTTTTGAGACAAGCGAGAACGATTCCGACAACTAAGGCGGCTTCGACTCCTTCGCGGAGAGTAATTACAAATGTGGGCAATGCTTCGCCAAAATTCATTTTTTTAGTTGAGGTAATATCGGGAGGTAATTGGTAATCTTTTTACCAATTACCGTGGTTTCAGTTGACTTTTTTAAGAGGCGGGTTTGAGAACTTTTTGGCTGTCGCTTTCGATGGTTTTAACTAGCTGGTTGACTTGTTCGGTGGTTTTGACGGGGGCGGGGGGTGCGATCGCCGTTGGCCAACTTGTCTTCAGTTCTGTCATGTTAGCCACAATTGCTTTGTCAATTTCCGGGCTGGTTTTAGCCACTTGCTCGGCTATATCTTTGTACAGCATTTCCGCGTACATGACAAAACCCCGCGAATCTTGATATTCAATAATTGCGGAAATTTTGCCGTTAGCAACTGCGGCTCCGTATTCGGAATTAGCTGTATCTAGCAAGCCGTTAATCACTTGCAGCACGAATTTCGGATCTTTGCGCTGAGTTTCGGGAAGGGCGGCAATTGCTCCGTCAACTGCTTGCATTGATGTGTCAAATTCCGCCTTCACTTGAGCCGGATCTTTTGCACCTGCTTTAACTAAATCCTGCAATTTAATTAAAGTAGCCTTAAATTCAGGAATTTTACGCTCGTTTAGCTGATCTTCCACATCGGCATAAATTTCTTCGACTGGATGCCCGATGTGCGGTTCTGCCTGGTCTGGTTTGCCTTGATCCAATAGTTCTTTTGCTACGATAAGATGCCCTTTCATCAAGCCAAGTTTAGTCATGTAGTCTACATCTTTAGGTTCGCCTGTCAGCACCACATTTTCAATAGTTACCAAGTCTTTGATTTGGTCAAATTGGGCTTGAGTAATGACATTTTTTGAAACCAATTCTTCGACTTTTCCGTAAGGGCGGCTGGCTTGAATTTTGTTAGAAAGTGCCGGTACTCCTAACTTGGCTTCGAGTTTATCTAACTCTGAAAGAATGGCAGTATTGATGTTGATGCCGCCTTTGCCGCCGTGGTTCATGCTGTGACCGCTTGTGGATGCGGGACTGGCTGTAGCAACGGGTGAGGCGCTGCTGTCGGTGTTGCTGGCCGTGGGGGTGGAAGCGCAACCAGCCAGAGCAACGAGGATGGCTGTAGCGGTGGCGGTCGGTAATAAGCGAAAGGATTGTAACATGGCTGTTGCTAATTTTTACGTTATGTGCATTTCGACTCACAAGTTATTAAGAATAATTCTCAATTATTTGCGAGCTATTCATTCTACCTATTTGCGATCGAGCTTGTCAAATAATTTCATACTTTATTTGAATCGCTGCACCGTGGTAGCAGAATTTGGTTTAAGTGATGACTTCAAATACCCCCATGCAGCCTGCTTCGGCGATCGCATCTTGATGGGGATGAAACATATATTTTCCGGCGTAGCCGTAGGTGAATTCTAAAATATGTCTTTCAGCTACTCCCATTGTAATTACATCGGTTCTTTCACTGGGAGTCAAAGTCATTCCCGTGCGATATACGTCAAAAAAGTTGGCGTGCAGGTGAAAAGTCACGGCGGGTTCGTACTCAATCAGGTTGAGAACGTAAAGCCGGATTAGCTGATTTCGGTAAATAGGGATCGGGTTGTTCATGTAATAATTGGGCAACCCGTTAAAAGCGTAAAGTTCGTTTTTTTCGTCGTCGTTTACGTCGTATCCTCCCATGATTAATATGATTTCATCGGCGGGAGGACGGGGTTTTGGCGGATCAATGATGAACATTCCATAGAGTCCTTTACCTATATGGCGAGTTACGGGTTCAATATGGCAGTGATATAGATGCAATCCGTAAGGATTGGCATCGAATTCATAAATAAATACTGAACCGTTTTTTACTGGTTTAACGCCATCCATTTCGCTTGTATGAACGCCGTGAAAGTGCAGCGAATGAGAATGTCCGGCTTTGTTATAAAAAATGACGCGGATGCGATCGCCCTCTGTTGCCCTCAATGTCGGCCCCGGCACTCGATTGTTGACATTCCAGGTGTTGAAAGTGACGGCGCTGTTAAGTTGGACGATCGAAGTATTAGCTTCTAGGCGAAATTCCCGAACCGTGCGCCCGTTTTCGCGCGTCACCGTGCCGTAATCAAAATCCCGCGCAATTTGCATCGGGTTGATATTGCTGACGGTGATTGCATCTGCAGGCATGGGCGGTACTCTCGCGACTGATGTCGGTTTGCGAGTCAAGTGTTGAAGTGCGATCGCGCCGCCCGCTACCCCAGCCCCAGCTATTCCTAGCTGTAGCAGTTGGCGGCGACTCCAGCGTCCCGGCTTTTTCATGGCGGGACGATCGGATAAATCTGTCATACTTATTGAAAATTTTTCTCAAATATTCACTCGTGGTTGATTATAAGACATTATCAGCTTGTTGTCAATTATTGTCAATAGTTCTCTTTTTCTGCGAATTCAGAAAATTTCATGCTGATTTCATCTCAGTATGTGATCTTAAAGATTGGGGTAGATGCTGCCGATCGCTAACAATGTATAAGGATTTACCGCTATAAATTAGAGTTATGAGAGTTTTGCTAGTTGAAGATGAGCCAGATTTAGGGAAAGCGATCGATCGCACTTTAAAGCAGGAAAAATATATAGTTGATTGGGCTTTGGATGGCAGTGAAGCTTGGGAATATTTAGACAGTCACTGGATGCAATATAACCTGGCTATTTTTGACTGGTTGCTACCAGGATTGTCAGGGTTGGAACTGCTGCGGAGATTGCGTGCTAAAAATAGCGCACTGCCCGTATTGATGCTGACAGCAAAAGACCGAATGGAAGATAAAGTTGCGGGACTAGATGCCGGAGCTGACGATTATTTAGTCAAACCGTTCGGGATGGCGGAACTGTTAGCAAGATTGCGGGCTTTGCAAAGGCGATCGCCCCAAATTCAACCGCAACAGCTACAGGTAGGAAATCTGGTTTTGGACTGCGGAAATCGAACTGTGTGCCATCTCGATCGAAGTGGTAACAGCCAGATAATTTCTCTAACAAACAAAGAGTTTCAACTGCTAGAATACTTTATGAAACATCCCAACCAAATTATCACCACTGACCAAATTCGGAATCAGCTATGGGAGGCGAGTGCAGATAGCTTTAGCAATGTGGTAGCAGCTCAAGTGCGCTTGCTGCGGCGCAAACTTGAGTCTGTTGGCGGCGCTAATTTAATAGAAACCGTTCACGGCGTCGGATACCGCATGAGAAATTAAAGCTGTAGGGGCAACAGCGGGCGGATTATATCTCGTTTCCAGTATCTGGCTATAATATAGAAAACTCGATCGGAAAAATGACTGCCATGAAAGATTTAATCCAACAAGAGTTAGAAAAGCTCGATATAGAACAACTCAAACAAGTATTTGAATTTATTGCTTTCCTGAAATTTCGTGCCAAATTAGTTACTATTCCAGCAATCGATGAAACTAACTTAGCTGCACTCTACAGCGAATTTGCCGAAGAAGACCGACAACTTGCGGAACTCGGAATGAGCGAATATGCAGAACTCCTAAAACATGAGGATTTGGCATAAAATTCAAATATAAAAAATGTATTTTTCGCCTGCAAACTTTTATTTTAATAGGACTTATGCAGGGGTGTCAGAAACCAGATTCTTTAACCTTATTCTCTCTTTGTTCCTCCTCTGCGTTCTCTGCGCCCTCTGCGGTAGATAAAAAAATATTATCTTCAACTAATTACCAATTACCAATTACTAGCAATATATGAAAGGTGAATCAAAATAAACTCTTTAACCGAACTCGCTGGCAATTAGCCATTTCCTATGCAGCAGTAATGGGTTTGATTTTAAGCTTGTTGGGATTTGGTGTATATAAGGCGATCGCCCACGCTCACTGGGTAGCCATAGACCGGGAATTAGAATCGGTAGCGGGGACGCTACACGACAGCCTAGAACTCAAATTGCAGCAGCCCGGACGCTTGGAGCCAATAGTCAACGAACTTTTACCCAACCTCCGCCTAATGGGAGTTAAAGGCATTACAGAACAGTTGCCAAGCCGCCATATTTTAAGCGCTATCAACCAAGGCTATTACTATATTCGTTTATTTGATTATTCCGGTAAATTAATTGCTACGGCTGGCGATTATCCAGAAGAATTACCAGCCGGATTTAACTCCCAATACTGGCAAACAATAACTGATACCAAAGGCAATGTTTATCACCAAATTTCTGTAGCGCTACATACCCAAACACAGCAAGATTGGGGATATTTTCAAGTTGGTCGGAGTCTGCAAGACTTCAATGATTATCTCAGTACAGTGAAATGGGTTTTGAAATTAGGATTGCCTACAGCATTGATTCTGATAGGGTTTGCTAGTTGGTTGTTGGCAGGATTGGCAATGAAACCGATTTACTCTTCCTACCGACAGATTCAACAGTTTACGGCCGATGCCGCCCACGAATTGCGGACGCCTTTAGCGGCTTCGCAGGCGACTGTAGAATCAGCACTGTTGACGCCTCAATTAGATGAAAAAGAGGCGAGGGAAATTTTGCGGACGATCGATCGCCAAAACCGACGACTGACTCAGTTAGTGGCTGATTTGCTGCTACTGGCTCGCATGGATAATCAAGTGATACGTGATCGCCCTCAATTGTGTTGTTTGAATGACCTGGTTAGCGATTTAGTAGAGGAATTGGCAGCTTTGGCGATCGCCTCAAAGGTAGCCCTAACATCCGAAATGCGCGTACAGCAGCAATTAAATGTTGTCGGCAATTCCGACCAACTTTATCGCTTAGTTGCTAATTTAATTGTTAATGCCATTCAATACACTCCGGCGGGCGGGAAAGTAACAGTTATTTTAGATTGCAATCACATCGAGGCGATCGTTCAGGTTCAAGATACCGGTATTGGGATCGCGGCGGCAGATTTAGAGCGAATATTCGATCGATTTTACCGAGTCAACAGCGATCGATCGCGCCATACTGGCGGTTCGGGACTGGGATTGGCGATCGCCCAAACCATTGCCCGGGCACATCGTGGCAGCCTCAGCGCCAGCAGCGAATTGGGGCAGGGCGCTACTTTCCTGCTGCGGTTGCCTTTGTGAGCTACTATGTGAGGGAAACTGACATCTTGCACCATGCTCAAGAACAGGCTTTCCTGCCTGTTCCACAAAGAGTGATTCTTGTTGTGGGGTGGGCATCCTGCCCGCCAGTCAAAGGCTGATTGAGAATTGTGCAAGATGTGGGGAAAACCGAATCATCTTTTTGTGGTAATCCCTTTTGCAGAAGAGAGCACGATCGCCGAAAATCATTAAATAGTCCTCAGTCAGTAGTCAGTAGTCAGTAGTCAGTAGTCAGTAGTTAGTAGTCAGTAGTTAGTAGTTAGCAGCTAACAACGTATAACAGGAAAATTCAGCTCGACTAACAATTAATAACTAATGACCAATGACCAATGACCAATGACTAATCACGGTTCATTACCGACAAATACCTAGCGAAAAATTATGACAGTTTTAGAACAGGGAACAATCTCAATCCATACCGAAAATATTTTCCCGATTATCAAGAAGTCGCTATATACTGACCACGAAGTCTTCTTGCGGGAACTAATTTCTAACGGAGTGGATGCCATTGCCAAACTAAAAATGGTTTCTCGTTCCGGCGAATACGGCGGCGACATGGGCGAACCGCAAATCACCATAGCGATCGACAAAGAAAACAAAACCCTCTCAATTTCCGATAACGGCATCGGCATGACCGCCGATGAGGTAAAAAAATACATCAACCAAGTCGCTTTCTCCAGCGCAGAAGAATTTATTCAAAAATACCAAGGCAACGGCGACGACGCAATCATCGGTCATTTCGGTCTAGGTTTCTACTCTTCTTTCATGGTGGCGAAGAAAGTAGAGATTGATACTCTTTCTTACCAAGAAGGCTCCCCAGCAGTACACTGGTCTTGCGACGGGTCTCCCGCTTTTGAACTATCAGAATCTTCCCGCACGGAACGCGGCACTACTATTACTCTTACCCTCCAAGACGAAGAACAAGAATATTTAGAACCCAGTCGCATTAAGCAGTTAATCAAAACTTACTGCGATTTCATGCCAGTTCCCATCAAATTTGAGGGAGAGGAACTCAACAAGCACAAAGCAATTTGGCGGGAATCAGCCAGTAATTTGCAAAAAGAAGATTACTTAGAACTTTACCGCCACCTTTACCCGTACCAAGACGAGCCGCTGCTGTGGGTACACCTGAATACAGATTATCCTTTTATTGTCAACGGGATTCTTTATTTTCCAAAACTGCGCCCGGATGTCGATGTTACCCAAGGCAATATTAAGCTATTCTGCAACCAGGTTTTTGTCAGCGACCACTGCGAAGAAATTATCCCGAAATTCTTGATGCCGCTGCGGGGCGTTATTGACAGTACCGACATTCCGCTGAACGTTTCTCGCAGTTCTTTGCAAAGCAATCGCACTGTGCGGAGAATCGCTGATTATATTGCGAAAAAAGTGGGCGATCGCCTGAAAGAAGTCTACCGCGACGACCGTAACGAATACATCCGCTGCTGGCAAGATATCGGCACTTTTGTCAAGTTCGGAACTCTCAACGATGACAAGTTCAAAAAGCAAGTCGAAGATATTTTAATCTACCGCAGCACCTACGAACCAACAGCCGAGAAGCCAGAAACTGTAACGCCCGAAGTTCAGGTGCAAAGTGAGGAAGGAGATTTGTGGCAGGATGTGACTCCGAAGTCGGAAACTTCTACTTCGACGCAACCTTACACGACGCTGAAAGAGTATTTGGAACGCAATCAAAAACGCCACGAAAATCGCGTGTTTTATTGTACCGATCCTGCCTCTCAAGCAACTTACGTGGCAATGCACAAAAGCCAAGGTTTAGAAGTGCTGTTTATGGATTCTTTCATCGACACGCACTTTATCAGCTTCCTGGAACGAGAACACTCAGATGTCAAATTCTCGCGGGTTGATTCCGACATCGACGAAACGCTAATTGACAAAGAGAAAGAAGCGGAAATTGTCGATCCGGCGACGAATAAAACTCGCAGCGAACAAGTTAAAGAAATGTTCCAAAAAGCTCTCAATAAGCCGAAAGTGAACATTCGCACAGAAGCTTTGAAGTCTGACTCTGCGGAGGCGACGCCACCTGCGATCGTACTTTTACCGGAAGATGTGCGCCGGATGCGGGACATGACGGCGCTTTTGCGGCAGCAAGCGGCCGAATTCCCCGAAGACCACGTTTTGCTGGTGAATACGTCTCACCCGCTGATTCAAAATCTGGCGAGTTTGAGTCAGGGTGCGATTATTCAAGGCGGCGGGGAATCTCCGTCAAGTCAGTTGGCGAGTATGATTTGTCACCACGTTTACGACTTGGCTTTGATGGCCCAGAAGGGTTTCGATGCTGAAGGGATGAAGGATTTTGTCGAGCGATCGAATCAAGTCTTGACAAAGTTGACTGAACGTGCAATTTAATTAACCCCCCAACCCCCCCTTGCTAAGGGGGGAGTAAGAGTTTATTTCTATTGGTAAAGGGATAAGTCAAGCCTTCTTCCTTCTTCCTTCTTCCTTCTTCCTTCGGGTATAATAAAAGGCTGCACGCAAAAAAACGGTAATCTGGAGGGCAATATGTCACGGAAATGTCAGCTAACGGGAAAGAAGGCGAATAACGGTTTTGCAGTTTCTCACTCGCACCACCGCACTCACAAATTGCAAGACGCTAATTTGCAGTGGAAGCGGGTTTGGTGGCCGCAGGAGAAGCGCTGGGTAAGATTGCACCTTTCTACAAAAGCAATTAAAACCTTGCAACACAAGGGTTTGGAAATCATGGCGAAGGAAGCTGGAATTAACCTGTACAAGCTTTAAAAAACTTGGCTAAATTAAAATGAGGGCGATCGCACATTTGAGAGTGCGATCGCCCTTATTTTTAGAGAAAAACTTTTACTAAAGCTATTTTCGGCATTGCAGTAAATAAGTAGTCATCTGACCTTTGCCTTTAACTTCGATAGCGCCGCGGTTTTCAAAGAAATACTTTTCTCGCAACTGCTGATAAGTTGTCTCTGTTACGTGAATGCACCCCGGCAAGCCGTGAGATTCCATGCGGGAAGCAGTGTTAACGGTGTCTCCCCATAAATCGTAAATAAATTTTTTAATTCCAATAACTCCGGCAACAACCGGGCCGCTGTTGATGCCGATTCTGATGCTGAAATCTTGATTGTGGGTATTGCTGAAGTCAGTAATTGCCTGCTGCATATCCAAAGCCATTTCTGCGATCGCCTCTGCATGATCCCTGCGGGGCATGGGCAGCCCTCCAACTACCATGTAAGCGTCGCCAATCGTCTTAATTTTTTCCAAACCGTGCCTTTCTGCTAGGTTGTCAAATGTCGAAAAGATGTCATTCAGCAAGGCAACTAATTCCGTTGGAGAAACTCGCGAACTGAGTTGAGTAAAGCCTACTATGTCCGCAAATAAGACAGTAACATCAGCAAAAGTGTCTGCGATCGTACTGTCTCCCCGCTTCAACCGATTCGCTATTTCTTCAGGCAAAATATTCAACAGCAAGCGTTCTGATTGTTCCTGTTGAACTCGCAGTGCACTTAAAGTCTCATTCAGAGCATTAGTTCGTTCTTTCACTCTAAACTCTAACTCGTCATTCAGCTTTACAAGCTGCATTTCAGCCCGCCTGCGTTCTGTGATATCCGTACCGATTGCCAGCATTCCCGCGAACTTTCCTGCCGCGTCAAACAGCGGTTTATTTGCCCACGATACCCAAACCCGCTCGCCGCTGCGCCGGATACTTTCATTTTCATTTCGCGTATATTGTTCTGGGTTTTCCAAAATATCTCTCAACTTTGCTGCCAAGTCATTTCCTCTTGTATCTCTCTGGGGAATAATTGTTCCCACGGCGTTTTTGCCAATTATCTCTTTTTCATCGTAACCAAAAAACTTCTGTGCAAATTCGTTAAAAAAAGTAATATTTCCTCGCCTATCTATTTTTAAAATAATGCTGTTAGCATTTTCCACTAACTCCCGATACTTAATTTCGCTTTGCCGCAGCGAATCCTCAGCAGAGGCGCGTTCCGCTACTGTCGCCGCCAACAGCAGCGATGTAACTACAATTACGCTCATAAAAGCCTGTAAAAATAAGATTGCCTGATTGATATTTTCCGCTTTTGCAATAAAGGGGCCACCTCCCTGAGAACCGCCCCAAATTGCGATACTGGATACAATGAAAGATGCTAAAACAGCCCCACCCTGGCCGAATTGAATGGTTGCCCAAATTACCAAGGGAAATGGCAAGTATTCGAGGGGATAACCGGAGAGATTACTTTCACTTTTTGAGTTGTAAACTAGCCAACTGACTGTTACTAATAACAGCAGGCATATTCCGGCACCGATACGATTTAGAATTGTTTTAGAAGCTGTATTTTGTGAGGGGCTGGGCGCTGGCTTGTGGTTATATATAATCAACAGCATGGGAGTAAAAATTAAAACTCCTAATGTATCTCCAAGATACCAATTCCACCGAATGTGCCAATATTCGCTCCAGTCAACTAAACCAGTTACACAGAGGCGTAGCGTGCCGAGAGTACAGTTGATTTGAGTGGCAACTACAGCACCGCAGAAAACTAAGTTTACTACATCTATGAGCCGTTCTAGTGACGGGCGAAACTTGAGTTTCTGCAACAAACTAAATGCGATAAAAGCTTGCATACAAGCACTTAATGCAGATATTAATCCACTTATCAAGGAGACTTTTTGGTTAAAAATATCGAAAAAGAAGACGCCTAAAGCTATTCCAGGCCACACCTGCCGCCCAAACAATAAAAGTGCAGCTTGTGCAATTCCTGCGGGTGGCCAGACGCACGTACCTAATTTATTTATGCCAGGGATTGAAACTGCTATTTTTGCTCCTAAAGCGTAAGCCAAAGCAATGGCAGTTACTTTTGCTAAATATTGCCAATTTCTAGATTGAGAAAATTGCAAAAACTGATTTTTTGGGGAAACCATACTCAGTGTTATATTCTTAATTAACTATAGCAACCGCGCCCGAAGATTAGGAAATTATTAATTATGAAACATGACTTTTTATATTGCTTCTTCCTTCTTCATTCTTCCTGATGCTATAACTTGATCCCTGTCAGAAAATAAGTGTTCATCTGGCCTTTGCCTTTAACTTCGATCGCGCCGCGACTTTCAAATACATACTTGTCCTGCAATATATCATAAATTGCAGAGGTGACTTGAATGCACCCCGGCAAGGCGTGGGATTCCATGCGGGAAGCGGTGTTAACGGTGTCTCCCCATAAATCGTAAATAAATTTTTTAATACCGATTACTCCGGCGACGACAGGGCCGGTGTTAATCCCAATTCTGATGCTAAAATCTTGATTGTGGATATTACTGAAGTCAGTAATTGCCTGCTGCATATCGAGGGCCATTTGGGCGATCGCCTCTGCATGATCGCTGCGGGGCATCGGCAGCCCTCCTACTACCATGTAGGCATCGCCAATAGTCTTAATTTTTTCCAATCCGTGCTTTTCTGCTAGGCGATCGAATGTGGAAAAAATGTCGTTAAGCAAGGAAACTAATTCTGGCGGAGAAATTTGGGAACTAATTTGGGTAAAACCGACTATATCTGCAAATAATACTGTTACTTCGGCAAAAGTATCGGCGATGATGCTTTGGTCTTGTTTTAATCTGTCGGCGATGGGTTGTGGTAAAACGTTTAGCAGGAGACGATCGGATTTTTCTTGTTCTAAGCGCAAAGCTGCTTCAGCTTCTTTGCGAGTTGTGATGTCTTGAACAGTACCTTCGTAATAAAGCAAATTTCCGTAGGAATCGCGCACGGTATAAGTATTTTCTGAAATCCAGATTATGCTGCCATCTCGGCGGTAAATTTGAGATTCAAAATCCGATACTTTGCCTTGTTCTTCTATTAAGCGGACAATTTCTGCCCGGCGTTCGGAGTCAACATAAAGCTGTTGGCTAATATCAGTTAATGTGCCGACCAATTCCTCGCGTGAACTGTAACCGTAAATGCGAAGCAAAGCAGGATTGGCGCTGAGATATTGCCCATCTGGGGTAGTTTGAAAAATGCCGACGATCGCATTTTCAAAAATGCTGCGGTATTTTTCTTCAGCTTGCCGCAGCGCTTCTTCAGCCCGCTGCCGTTCTCGCGCTTCCATTGCGAAAGTTACAGAGTCGGCTAGAGAAACAGCGAAACTTTGTTCTTCAATCGTCCAAAAGCGGGGCATTCCTACGTGTTCTAAACAGAAAACTCCTGCTGTTTCTCCGCCTATTTGAATCGGCGTATCTAGCATAGAAGTGATGCCCAAGGGAATTAGGTAAGATTCCGCAAATTCTTTAGTTCTAAAATCGTTTTGCGCGTCAAATGCAGCAATTGCGCGTTCTTCTCGCAGTGTTTGAAAATAGACAGGATAGTCTGCTGCTGCTAATTTCAAACCGTGTGAGTGCTGGTTGAGAGTGCGATCGAACAAATCCAGGCACTCCATCTTGGATTTAGTGCGATCGTACAGCCAGACGCTCGATCGGGCAATTTCCAGAGTACGGCTAGCAGTTTCAGTTATTTCTTGAAGCGCTTTCGTTAAGTCGCCTTGATTCAGCGCTTTATTTTTGGCTAAATCAATTAATGCCGATTTCTGTTTCTGTAGCTGAAGTTCGCTTTGTTTCAGGGCATTTGTCCGTTCTTCAACTCGGATTTCCAGCTTTTCATTCAGCTTTTGCAACGCTATTTCAGCTTTTCGGCGATCGGTGATATCTGTGCCGATGCAGAGGATGCCCAAAAGTTTTCCCGCTGCATCAACCAACGGTTTATTTGCCCAAGATACCCAAACGCGATCGCCACTGCGCCGCATATTTTCATTTTCATAGCTGATAAAGCGAGCGGGATTGTGTAAAATTTCATTATAAACCAACTCTAAGTTATTCCCTTCGAGGTCTCTGTGGGGAATAATTGTTCCCACTGGATTTTTTCCCAGGATTTCTTCCTCCTTATAACCAAAGAAATTTTCTGCAAATTCGTTAAAAAAAGTAATATTCCCGTCTCCGTCCAGTTTCAGAATAATACTGTTAGCATTTTCCACCAATTCTCGATATTTAATTTCGCTTTCCCGCAGAGAATACTCTGCTGATGTGCGTTCAGCTACTGTCGCTGCCAATAACAGCGAGGTAATCGTAATTACACCCATAAAAGCTTGCAAAAACAAGATAGCCTGATTAATATTGTCGGCTTTGGCTGTGAAGGGCCCACCTCCATGAGAACTGCCCAAGATTGCGATAATTGAGACAATAAATGATGCTAGAACAGCGGCTCGCTGACCGAATTGAAGCGCGGCCCACATGATCAAAGGAAATGGCAAATATTCCAGGGGATAACGAGAAATAGCAGCTTGATGTTTCGACTCAAAAACCAGCCAGCTCACCCCAATTAATAAGATTAACCATACTACCCGCTCAATTAAATAATTTTTATGGGTTCTGTTGGTATTTTTAAACGATCGGCGGTTACTTTAGGACGAAGAAAAATTAAAATCAATGGAGTGATAATTAAAACTCCCATTGTGTCTCCTAACCACCAATTCCATCGAGCAGACCAATATTCGCTCCACTCTATTTTTCCGGCTAAATATAGAGAAAATGCGCCAATAGTGCAACTGATTTGAGTAGCAATTAGACCGCCAAACAAGATTAAATTAATTACATCTTTCAAGCGCTCGATAGAGGGACGAAACCGGAACCAGCCCAGGACAGTTACGGCAAAAACCGCTTGCAGAATCGCCCCGGCGTTTCCTCCCACCCAAAGTGCAAATATCTGTTCACTTGGGTTAACCAAATTGAGCAAAAATGTACCCAAAAGAATGGCAGGCCAGACTTTACTCCCAAACAATAAAAGTCCGGCTTGGGCAATTCCTGCGGGTGGCCACACCGAGGCAGCAAAGGGATTGACACCTTGAATTGAAATTGCTAGCCTCGCCCCCACGGCGTAAGCGACAGCAACGACAGTTACTTGGGCTAAGTACCGCCCAATTCGGGATTGAGGGAATCGCAGAAACTGATTTAGGTTCAGATTCATACCGAGTTTTAAGTTTTAGGGAATTTCACATCAGAAGGAAGAGGGAAGTTCGGCAACGGATTATGTAACGGATGTAACGGATGTAACGGATGTCAGGAAGAGGGAAGGAGGAAGAGAAAGAGGGGAGCTAATGTAGCTGTACACCGCGCACATTGCGAGCCTAAATGTAGGTGCGCGGTCGCGCACCTTACCAATTATAAAGGCTTAGTTGATGGCGGCTTCAATCCACTGTTTTAAAGTAGAATTTACTTCATCAATGAGAATTTCCTGTGATTTGTGAGTTGCTCTTTCCACGACTTCAACTTTGCCTGCTTTCAGCGAACGGCCCGGAACAATGCGATAGGGAATGCCGATTAAATCGGCATCTTTGAATTTAACTCCGGCCCGTTCGTCGCGATCATCGAGTAGGGTTTCAATGCCAGATTGGTTGAGTTCTGCGTAGAGTTTTTCGGCGACTTCTACTTGTTGGGCGTCGGAAATATTGGGGATGCTAATGATGGCGTGATACGGGGCGATCGCCACTGGCCAAATTATCCCGTCTTTGTCGTAGGATTGTTCTACGGCCGATTGAGCTAGCCGCGACACGCCGACGCCGTAGCAGCCCATCACAAAGGGCATTTCTTCGCCTTGTTCGCTGGTGTAGGTGGCGCCCATTGCTTGGGAGTATTTGGTTCCTAATTGGAAGATGTGGCCGACTTCGATGCCTCTGGCGCTTTGCAAGGTTTGTTCGGGGTTGTGCACGGCCCGATCGCCCTTTTTGGCTGTTCTGACACCCACAACCGTTGCTGGTAGAGGAAATTCTTTGTTCCAATTAGCACCGACAACGTGGTATCCTGATTCGTTTGAACCAGTGACAAAGTTTGTCAGGTCAACTGCAGTGCGATCGACTAAACGCAAAAACTTAGAGTTTACCTCCTTGCTGCCAGCGATATAATCATCAGCAACATCGGGAGCCATATAACCGAGAGGTAAAGATTTAGCAGCCCATTTCCGCTGAGCTTCCGCATCGGGAACAGTCAAAAATAAAACAGTTTTAGCTTGATAATTGCCCGCTAACTTCGTCAACTCATTCAGCAACTTTACCTGATTCACATCTTGGTCGCCGCGAATGCTTACCAATACCAAAACAGTCATGCCATTGTCGTAAACAGCTTGGTAAAGCACATTTTTGACAACTTGAGTCGGAGAACATTTCAAAAATTTGCAAAGTTTATCAATTGTTTCAGTTCCCGGTGTTTCCCGCTTTTCAAAATTTGCAAAGGGCGACGGTTCCACATCCGCAGGCATCGATACAGCCTTTTCCACATTAGCGGCATACTGACCATCTTCAGTATAAAGAACTTCATCTTCTCCCGCTTCAGCCAACACCATAAACTCTTGAGAACCAGAACCGCCAATTGCTCCCGAATCAGCATCTACTGCTCGAAACTGCAAGCCGGATCGGCGCAGCATATTGCTATAAGCTTGAGCCATATCCTGATAAGTTTTTTTCAGACTTTCTTCGTTAGTATGGAAAGAATAGCCATCTTTCATAATGAATTCGCGGCCGCGCATCAACCCAAAACGCGGGCGAATTTCATCGCGAAACTTAGTTTGAATTTGATATAGATGTACAGGCAATTGCCGATAGGAACGAATCATATCTTTAGCAATTGTAGTAATTACTTCTTCGTGAGTTGGGCCCAGTCCCAATTCTCGCTGCTGCCTGTCTGTCATGGCAAACATAATACCTTCAGCTTGAGTATAGGTATCCCACCGGCCAGATTCCCGCCACAAATCGGCCGGTTGCAATTGCGGGAGAAGGCATTCTTGAGCGCCGGTAGCGTCCATTTCTTCGCGCACAATTTGAGATACTTTTTTGAGAACTCGCCACATTAAAGGTAGATAAGCGTAAATTCCGCTACCGATGCGCCGGATGTATCCGGCACGGAGTAATAATTTGTGGCTAGGAATTTCTGCTTCTGCCGGGTCTTCGCGCAGGGTAACAAAAAGCATTTGAGATAGTCGCATGGCTGATTTCCTTAAAATACCGGATGAGTGTAATTTTAGATTAACTTCTGATATTATCAGAACTAAGCCCGATTTGATTAAATATATGAATAAAATTTTGCAAAACTACCAAAAAGGTATGGCAGCATTTGATGATTGTCACTCTCCTACTGTGCAATCTCAGTGGCTTGCCTTAAAAGATGAAATAGGAGAATTTGTTCGAGAACCTAATTTAAGCGAAATTTGGGATATTGTTCATGCTGCTGGTCGATTGCTTTACAAACTAATCGGAATTCCCTTATATTTACTGGCCTATCCTACTGTTCGCAAACACAGTCAACGTTTCGAGGAGTACGGCTGTATTCGCAGCATTCGCAACTGTGAGGGTAAATGCTGCGGCAAAAATTTGTAGCCTAGGCTGCGGCGCACCTAATATCATGTTTGTTGAATGACGCGCAATTACATTCTAATGACTGGATTAAAAAAACAATGCAACTTGAGGCAAGCGCCAAACCCATATCCAGTAACTAATTCCCACTCTCAAATCTAAAATCGCATGACCAGATTTATTCACGACCAATTTGCTAAACAGTATTTGAAAGAACTATTAACCCCTCTCGGTAATGTAGAAACCAGCCGGGATGTTGCTGGAGAAGTAAGGCAGGTTGACGTTTTATTTTCCCCGAAAGCAGAACCGGAAGTCGAAGCAACAGCCCTCGGCATTTTGGGTCAAATCGCAGCAAAACCCGCTGTATTTGAACCCTTCCGCAGCCCTGTCCAAATCGGAGAAATTCGCAGTTGTCTGGGCAAACTCTTCGATATCCACGGGGAATTTGAACGCGCCGCAGTTAGAGAAAATACCCGGATTGCAGAGGCAGACTTGCCCCAACTTTGGATACTGTCGCCCACTGTTTCCGACACGATATTAGCTGGATTTCGAGCGATTCCCGAACCGGAAAATTGGGTAAGTGGAGTTTATTTTATGGGCCCATCTCTGAAAGCAGCGATTATTGCCATTCACCAACTGCCCCGCACGCCAGAAACGCTGTGGCTGAGAGTTTTGGGGAAGGGAAACGTGCAGAAGCAAGCTATTGCCGAATTGAGAGAGTTACCCTCAGATAATGTCTTTCGGTTGAATGCGTTAGAATTGTTGTACAACTTGCGAACTATTTTAGAAGTTCGCCAAGACATAGATCGAGAAGATAGGGAGTTAATTATGGAACTGTCACCCCTCTACTTGCAACGGTTGGAAGATGCAACTCAGCAAGGTATTCAGCAAGGTATGCAGCAAGGTATCCAGCAAGGTATCCAGCAAGGTATTCAGCAAGGTATCCAGCAAGGTATGCAGCAAGCTATGCAGCGCGCTCAACGCCTGATGGTTGAGAGTCTCCTACAAGTAAAATTTGGCGAGATTGATGAAGAATTAGCCCAAATAATCGAGCCTTTGATTCAGCTAGAACCCCTCGATCGCACGCGACTAATTAGGCAGCTCGATCGCTCTGAATTGCTAGCTCATTTTGAACAAAAAAATCAACCGGAATCCTGAGTCAGCAGCGCACTCTACAATCGGTAGGGTGCGCTCAATATCAGTTTACTATTTATTATCGACAAAATCTGGAGTTAATTATGGAACTATCACCCCTCTATTTATAACGGCTTGAAGAAGCAACTCAGCGAGGTATCGAGCAATGTATTCAGCAAGGTATCGAGCAATGTATTCAGCAAAGCAAACGCGAGCTTTTTGAGAGTATATTACAAGTAAGATTTGGCGAAATTGATGAAGAATTAGCCCAAATAATCGAGCCTTTGATTCAACTAGAACCTCTGGCAATCACGCGACTGAGTATGCAGCTCGATCGCCGGGAATTACTCGCTCGTTTTGAGCCGGAAAATCCAACGGAATCCTAACTCGGTAGCGCACTCTACGATATGTAGAGTGCATCACATCGCACTTTATACCAATTCACTATGAAGGTACACTAAATTTAGGCTAAAAGTAGAGGAGATGCAATATGGCTAACAAATTTAAGGTAGAAATTCAGGAAACGGTTGAGGAACTAGAGCATCGACTCCAACGGGCTATAACCGCAGTAAGTAAAGAAAAATTACTGCTATTATACTGGATTGCCACCAAAAGAATCAAAACAAGAGAAGAATTAGTCACGATGCTGAAGCGAGACGAATCAACAATATATCGTTGGTTAAGAGCTTACAAACAAGGTGGAATTACCTCATTACTCACAGTAAAAAAAGCTCCCGGTAAGACTCCACATATACCACCTGAAGTTAGAGAAAAATTAATCAAAAAGCTGCAAGAGCCAGAGGGGGAAACAAGTTATGGCAAATTACAGATATGGCTAGAAAAAGAATGCGGAATCAAAGTGAGCTATAAAGTCGTACATGACCTAGTTCATTATAAATTAAAATCTTACCTCAAAGTCCCAAGACCCCAAAGCAATAAGGTGAACGAAGTTGCACAGACCAACTTCAAAAAAAAACTGTGGGAGATTATCAAAGTAATGATTAAATATTTCGGAACAGGACAGCCTGTAAGGATATGGTGTCAGGACGAGAGTAGATTTGGATTGATTACTATGCAGGGCAGGATGATTACATTGAAGGGGATAAAACCCGTCGGGCAAAAGCAATGGAAGCGAGGAAACTTCTATGTTTATGGAGTTGTAGAGCCATCAACAGGTGAACAATATTATCAAGAATTTTCTCAGCTCAATCACAACTGCTTTCAAGAGTTTTTAAATGGATTTGCTCAAAAATACTCAGACTATTTCAATCTAATTATCATGGATAATGGTAGCTTTCATAAAGCTCTCTTATTAGACTGGCATGACCATGTAATGCCAATATATTTACCTGCGTATAGTCCTGAATTGAATCCGATTGAAAGATTGTGGGAACATACAAAAAAAGACCTGAAGTGGGCAAATTATTCGAGTTTAGATAAACTCAAAGAACAGGTAGATATAATTATCAAATCTCTCACGAATGAAGAAGTTTTATCTCTCTGTGGTTGGGACTATATCCTTGAAGCTATATTAAGTGCAGGTTCATAGTGAATTGGTATTACTACTATTTATAATTGGTGGGGATTGCCCCCGCCTCAAACTTGCCAGTTTTATGCGAACTCTGCTGCTACCAATCCCTTAAAAAGTAATTTCTGACTTTAGACGGATTTATTTTTTAGCTTCCAGAGCCATAATAAGCAGTAAGGATGAGATCACTATAGAACTGATTTACCACTCATCCCAATGTCACTAATAAGGGCTTCCGTAAGATAAAGCCGAACCCAAACAAAACCTCATCTAAAGATTACAAACACCCCTAGAAAAAAGTTGGGGACACTTTTCGCTATGCCGAGTTAGGCATAAAAAGTAAGGAGGTAAATTATGTTTCAAAGCGAGTTATTAATGTCGCTGTACACTCCAAAACTCGATAGGGGCCAAATGCCAGTAGAAATGCCAGTACAAATGCCAGTACAAACGCCAGTAGAAATAGATGTGCCATTTGACCACCCCGATATCGGAGGGCTGATGTTTTTAAGCCCTCAGTTTTTCGTGGCCTTAATCGCCGGAGTCATTATGGCTTTCGGCTTCCAATTCCTGTTAACCAATTTCTCAATCGCCGCCAAAATATCAAATTGGGACGAGGCTTTACCCGACGATGACGATGATGATGAGTCCGAAAGTTTAGGCAAAAAAGTTCGGAAAATCGAAGGTTTAGTCGGGGGTTGGATTTTAGTCACCGTTAACCTGGCTTTATTTTTGGCTTGTTTTCTGGCAGTCAAACTAACTTCAATTGCCAGCGTAGACGGAGCGGCAATTATTGGTGTGGTCATCTGGGCGGCGTACTTTTTAACCCTAGTGTGGCTCGGTTCTAGCGCCGTCGGTTCTATGATCGGTTCCTTGATAAAAACCGCTTTTTCGGGCGTTCAAGGCATCATGGGTACTGCGGGTGCAGCGATCGGCGGCAAGATGGCTAGCGACCAAATGGTCAATACTGTAGAGGCATCTGTTGCCGCTGTGCGCCGCGAGTTGAGTTCGGCGGTAGACCCCGATAGCATTCGCGAAACACTGCAAGATTATGTGGGTTCTTTGCAGTTACCGAAACTAGATGTTAAGGAAATTCGCGGTCAATTTGAAAAGTTGCTGGGCGATACAGATATCAAATCTCTTGCGGGAAGCGACGTTCTGAAGAATGTTAACCGCCAGACTTTTGTGGATTTAGTTAAAAGTCGCACAGACTTTTCTCAAGAGGAAATAACTCAAGTTGCCGACCAACTCGAAGGCGTTTGGAAGCAAACTTTCGGCAAGCAGCAAGGGCAGAAAGACCCGAATTTAGAGTTGGTTGATTTTCTCAAGTTTGCGGCTCCCGATTTGCTGAAGTCTGACGAACTCAACGCCAAGCTGTCTCAAATTCTCGAAAGTAGGGAAAACAAATCGGAATCCAGCAGCGCCATGAAGCGAGCGATGCAGTTGGGTGTGGGATCTCTTGTGAACACTGTTTTGTCGCGGACGGATTTGTCGGATTTGGATGTTGAAAAAATCACTGGTCAGTTGCAGCAACTGACAGCAAAAGGGACGGAAAAAGCTAAATCTTTGGCTTCTCAGGTGGGCGATAAAGTGCCTGCGCTGCCTTTCAATACAGCTAAGGCTGATGTGGAAAATTACTTGATGAATGCCCAACCTTGGCATCTCAACCGCGAGACCATCAAGCAGGAATTTAGGGATGTGATTTACGACCCGGAAGCTTCTCCGGGAGCAGTTTTGCGCCAGTTAGAGCTGTTTAATCCAGATTATTTTGTAGGGATTCTCAGCCGCCGCGAGGGGTTTGCTCCTGAACAGGTGACGGAAATTGCCGAACAGCTTGAAGGTGTCCGACAAGAAGTGTTGGAAATTGTGCAAGCTGCTGCTGGTGAAGAACAGTCTCAAGATTTGCGGAGTCGGATTGAGAATTATTTGCGATCGACCGGCAAGGAAGAATTGAATCCTGAAGGTATTGAACGGGATTTCCAAGCGCTTTTGGAAGATCGAGATGCTGGTTTTGAGGCTTTGCGCGATCGCCTGTCGCAGTTTAACCGCGATACTTTGGTGCAGTTGCTGGGTCAGCGGGAAGATTTCAGTCCAGAGGAAGCCGATCAGTTAATCGGGCGGCTCGAAAGTTCGCGCGATCGCGTGATTTCTAGAGCTCAAGAATTGCAAGAGCAAGCGAAATCGAAAGCCCAAGAATTGCGACAAAGGGTAGAAGACTATCTCCGCAATACTAATAAGGAAGAACTCAATCCTGAAGCTATCGAGCGCGAGTTTCAAACGCTGTTAAACGACCCGGAAGCCGGATTTAAAGCGCTGAGAGAACGCTTATCTCAATTCGACCGCGATACGCTGGTTCAATTGCTGTCACAGCGCCAAGACCTCAGCGAAGAACAGATCAATCAGGCGATCGACCGGATCGAATCTGTGCGCGACAACATTATCCACGCGCCGCAAATAGTTGCAGATAGAGCTAAGCAACAGTACGAGGACATTACTGGAAAAATTGGCGAGTACCTGCGGAATACAAACCTGGAAGAACTTGATCCAGAAGCCATCAATCGGGATTTGACTAAATTGTTTGAAAATCCGAAAGAGGGTGCTTTGGCACTTCGGCACAGACTTTCTCAGGTCGATCGCGAAACTTTAGTCAAGTTGCTGTCGCAGCGGGAAGATTTGAGCGAAGAACAGATCAATCGGACGATCGATCGCGTGCAAGATTCGATTCGCAGCATCGTGAAATCGCCCCGCCGCTTGGCATCTCGCGCTCAAAAAACAGTCCGCGATTTCCAAGGAAGTTTGGAAAATTACTTGCGGAATACGGACAAGGAAGAACTCAATCCTGAAAGCATCAAACGCGATTTGCAGTTGCTGTTTAGTGAGCCGGGAATGGGGATGCAAAGTTTGGGCGATCGCCTGAAGCACTTCGATCGCTCGACTCTGGTAGCATTGCTGTCGCAGCGGGAAGACATCTCGGAAGAGGAAGCCAACAAAATTGCCGACCAAATTGAATCTGTCCGCAACCAAATTGTCGAACAAGTTCAAATGGTTCAGGACAAGTTTCAGTCAGCAATGGATGGTATTTTCGGGAAAATCCGGGATTACCTCAATTCCCTCGATCGACCAGAGCTCAACTACGAAGGCATCAAGCGGGACTTACGCAAAGTATTTGATGACCCGCAGGCCGGATTTGACGCGATTAAGGAGCGTTTAGGTGAGTTCGATCGCGGTACTTTAGTTGCCCTACTGAGTTCTCGTTCCGATATTTCCGAGACTGACGCTCACCGAATTGTTGACCAAATGGAAGGAGCCAGGGACAGCGTTTTATTGCGATCGGAACGCCTGCAACATGAAGCCAAAAAACGCATCAAACAGCTCAAGAAAAAGACCAAGCAGCAAGCAGAAGATGCGCGCGAAGCGGCAGCAGCCGCAGCTTGGTGGCTGTTCGGTACGGCTCTGACTTCTGTGGTTGTTTCCGCTTTGGCTGGAGCAATAGCAGTCAACGGGATTTCGGGTTTGTTTAGCTAGATTTTCAACGAGTTTGAAATAAAGTTCTCCTGATTCTAGGCTGGCGTTTTGCCAGCCTATTTTCTTTGGAATAATATCAGAGTCCTTCAGGATTCTATAGTTGGCGGAAATACTCTCGATAAATCGAGCGCCAAGTCGTGAAAATAAGACAGATTAACAGACTCGTTGGGCAGAAAAATCAGCGTCCTGCGATAACCAAATTGGCCAGGGGCATTCTGATACGGATCGCTGTAACATTCCAAGCAAGTTTGTAATAAATTAAATATCCAATAGTTCGAGATTCGGGCTTCAGCATAAAGGGGGAGCTTAACCTGTTTGTCGTAACTCAAAGAAGAATCTGCAATCTCAATCAGCAACAGTATATCCCCTGGACAGGGGTGAGAGGATAGATAGTCGTCAGGGCGATTTTGGACGATCGCACGATCGGGTTCTGGTTCGCTGTCATCAGGCAGAATAATAGGTTGTTGTCCCCGCAGTGTCGCCCTTTCTCCCAGCAGCTTAAATAAATAACTCGCGTTCCAAGCGTGTCTCGCAAACCGAGTGAGCGGTACCTTTAGCTGCCATTTTCACAAGTTCTCCCTTGATTAACTCAACTCGATCGTCCTCATTAAAGAACCCCAGTTCTGTCAGGCGGTGATATTCCGCTATGGTGAAGCGTTTTGCAGTTGCGATCGACATAACAGCCACCTCAATACAGGTATGTTGCGATTATAGGCGATCGGCGATCGGCTAAACAATGCTAATCATGAGAGCCACTAACAACAATCTTGTCAAATTTTCCTCATCCTTTGGTTGCACTTTTTCCCAACTTTGGTGAATTTACTCCCCGAACTTATGTCCCGGATCATCTCTGTCTTAAGCAAGATTCTAGCATCACTATTTATTAGGTACTTTAACTTAAGTAGCAAACAAAAGTTTTCTCAAAAATAAGAAAACTGAGCAATACATATTATTTTGGAGGCTTGAATGACCTTTACTACCAGTGCTTACGACCAAGGAAAAGCAGATATTAAGAAGTTGAGTGTAGACGACCAATTAGGTTTGCTGTGGTTTGTTTACACCGAAATGGGCAAGTCAATAACGCCAGCGGCTCCCGGTGCTTCCGGTTCCGAAATCGCTCAGGGTTTGTTCGAGCAAGTCAAGCCGCTGCCCCACGAAGAACAACTACAAGTAATGCGCGACATTGCCTCAAAAGCCAATACCGAAATCAGCCGGATGTACGGCTCGATGAGCCCTGAAACGAAACTGGCTTTTTGGTATTTTCTAGCAGTAGGAATGGACGAAGGAACTATTATTCCTGTCCCTCCAGACTATCAACTTCCCGACGCAGGAAAATCTTTATTAGGAAAGATTGAGGGCATGGACTTCCAGCAGCAAATTGATTTCCTTCGCGGTACAATTTTAGAAATGGGTGCTGAAGCAGCTCCGGGGGCTGGCATTTAAAAATAGGACTTACTACGAAAAAAAACCCGGTTTCTCGGATGTCGCAACGAGGCATTTAGGAAAAAACCCGGTTTTTAGCCGTTGGATGCCTAACTCCTCAAAAAGATTAGTAAGTAGCTCAAACTAATACGTCGCGACAGAAACCCGGCTTCTTGAAGAAACCGGGTTTCTGGCTGTTCTGTTTTTTTAGGTTGACGGAAAATACCCGCACTTTACAGCTAATAACTGAATTCAACGGCTCTGTTTCCCACAACTTCCGGCGCAGCGACTTTTAAACGCATATCTTCGGAGCCAAAAGTTAGCAAGGGGTGGCCTAAGTTTAAGCTGGCAAAAGGGCTTTCTTCTGGCACATCTAACTCGCCTTTAATCAAACCGATGCGAGACTGCAATCCTCCTTTAAACAACAGCAAATTGGTGCGCTCAGCGCTGAAAACATTTCCGCTAAAAGGCAGCGGGAAAGCTAAAGTTTGCTTGCTGTAATTGAGACTGCACAGTTGACGGTTTCCTTGGCGAACTGTGACGCGGTAGCCTAGCGGTGCTGCCTTTACCGAATCGCTACCTTCCCAACTAAATTGAGCTAATTCTTTAGGAAGTCCCCAAATTTCGCGCCCGCCGGCTACCGAGTTAGGATTGTCTACGTAGATGTGGGAAATCCAAGCGCCCCATTTTCCAGCATAATTAGCGATCGCGCTAACTACAATTAACTCATTGTACTCCATCACCGAACCCAACCCGTAGGAGGATACATAAATGCCACCTAGGGTTTTTCCTGGCAATAAAGAGACAATTTCTAATTCAGAGGGAACTAAGGCGCGCACTCGTGCCACATCTACTAATTGTAAAGTCTGAACAGCATAACCTTGGAGATTCCAAGGTGCAGGTGGATATACCATTTTCAGTGATTAAATATCTGAGATTTTATCTTTATTTTAGCTTAGGGTCTAAAAAGCGACAGCCCTTTGCATTTCTTCACACATTGTGAGGGAATTTAGTTTATTTAAACAAATTAATATGTGACGAGAAATTAGATGAATAATTGACGTGGGTTATCTGTTGTAGGGGGGCGGGTTTAGTAATATTGTCAACAGGAATTAGATATTATTATTCAAACCCGCCCCTTGTATCTTAAAAGAGTGAGTCAGGCGATTGCCACGTCATTGATTCGATCATACCGACAAGTGGGCGATCGTACCGACAAGTGGGCGATCGTACCGACAATCAGTCGATCGTACCGACAATCAGTCGATCGTACCGACAATCAGTCGATCGTACCGACAATCAGTCGATCGTACCGACAATC